>NZ_LZSZ01000091.1:0-11032 GCF_001665645.1 Mycobacterium sp. 852002-30065_SCH5024008
TGTGGGCTACGCGATCGGGCAGTCGCTGGTCCTGGAGATGGGCGGCGAACCGTTCTGCGTGCGTGAGGAAGCGCGGGGGCGTGGCCGGAACGGGGGGCGGCGGCGTGAAGGCCGGCTCGTTCGTGGGCGCGAAATTGCTCACGCCATAGTCGCGGTATTCCGCCGAGTGGCGCGATCGTGCACGGCGACCCGATTCGCCGTACGGCGGCGTCACCGGCTCGGCGGGCGGGCCGGCCCAGGCCTCGTCCGACTCGGTGTTGCGGGCGCGCCGCCGCCGGCCCGACGCTTCGTCGGCCGGTGTGACGGACGGTTCGGAGCCGGCCCAGTTGCTGCCCGGCGTTCCGGGCGGCAACCACAGTCCCGACGCACCCGCCGGCTGCCAGCCCTGCACATGTGGCTGAGGCGTCGGCTCCGGCTGCGGCTGGGGCGGCGGCTGGCGAGGTTCGAATCGCGGCTCCGGCTGGGGCGGCGCGGCGCTGTACGACGGCTCCGGTTGGAGCGGTGGCGCCGACTCCGGTGGCGCTTCGTACTGGTGACGGACCTGCTCGCGGCGGGGCTGCGCCTGCCGGGGCGGCAACAGCGGTTCCTCGGGCACGTCGATGATCGCCGTTTCGTCGGCACGGCCCGGCGGGCTGTCCTGGGTGGCGGAAGTGACCCGGTCGCTGGAGACCCAGTCGTAGGGCGCATCACGCGGGGTTTCGCCGTTGCGGTCCCACTCGCTGTACGCGCGCTCGCGTGGCGCCTGGGTCTCCGGCGTCTCCAGGGCCGGGCGCTGGGCGAGGTCAGTGTCGAACAGGATCTCCAGGCTGGTGCGCAACGCGCTCAACTCGGCCCGCAGCTCAGCCAGGTCATCGGCGGCCTGGGCGCGCAGCTCGGAAGCCAACTCGCGGCGCAGCTGGGACTCCACGGTCAGTTCATACTCGCGGCGGGCCGAGATTTCGCGATCCAGCTGCAGGTCGTACACCAGCTTCAGGTCGCGGACGCGGGATTGATCCGCGTCGCTCTGGCGGCGGTACAGCACCGAGACGAAGGCACCGGCGACTGCGGCCCACAGCGCCAGGATTACAGCGAGCTTGAGGAGTTCCACCCGATTGGTGAAAACCAGTGCGGAACTGGCCCCCATCGCGAGGACCAGCAACGCGGTCAAGAGCACCCACCCCGGCCTGCGGCCGCCGCGCCGAACCCGGGCGCCGCGGGACAGAACGGTCATGGCCTGACTGTACCTGCGCGAGGTCATTCCGCGTGTCGCCCTTCTCCGGCGATTCTCACGCCGGTTGTCGGCGACACACGAGTGGGCTAGTTTTCCGCGCCTTCACCGTGCTCGGTCTGATCCGGCGGGGACTTGCAGCAATGCTGCAGCCACAGCGCGGCGACGAGTAGCGCCAGCGCGCTGACGGCCGCGACCACGGCGCCGGTCGTGTCCTCGGCGACCGAACGGAGCCAGGACCGCCGCGGCAGGAAGTACACCAGCACGCCGACCCACCAGCCCAGCACCAGCGCGCCCACCCAGGTCGACGCCTTGGCGACCATGAGGCTGCGCGCCACCGCCAGCGGATGCAGCCAGCCGGGGCCGACGCCGATTTCGCCGTCGGTGATCTTGGCCCGCACGTGGCGCGCCCACAAGGCCTCCGCGATGGCCACCGCCAGCAGCGACAGGCCCGTCCAGACCGTGATGGGCGGAAACCACCGGTAGAGGGCGTTGACCAGCAGATAACCCACCACCGCAGCGCCGACGACCGCGGCTGTCAGGTCACGTTTGCGGGTCGGGCCCATCAGGCTTCCGGTTCCGGGTCGGCCGGGGACCCGCCCGCCCGCTCGAGCGTCAGACTGGTCAACCGGACGCTTTCCCGGTCGGCCGGCTCCAGTTCGGCGAGCAGGCTCGCGACCGGTCGCGGGCCCTCCCCGACGGTCAGCTGGGCATCGGGGTCGATGGCAAGCCACGGGATCATGACGAAGGCCCGCAAATGGGCCAGCGGGTGCGGCAGCGTCAGGTTGTTCTCGCGGGAGACCACCTCCGCCTCGCCGAAACAGGCGATCAGGTCGACGTCGAGGGTTCGCGGGCCCCAGCGCTCGCCGCGCACGCGGCCCGCCGCCCGCTCGAATTCCTGGGCCCGGCGCAGCCAGCACTGCCCGTCGCACGCCGGGTCGTTGGCGATCAGCACCGCGTTGAGAAACGGCGCCTGATCAACCCGGCCCCACGGATCGGTCTCGTACACCGGGGACACCGCGAGCACCTTCTCGCCCAGCCCGTCGACGACCGACTGCAGACGCGCCAGTCGGTCACCCAGGTTGGACCCGATGGACAGCACCACCCACGTCATAACGCCCGGCCCGCCGGAACCACCGAACCGCGACCGCCGCGCCGCGACCGCCGCACCACCACCGCGACGTCGGCGAACTGCTGCGGGATCGGGGCCTGCGGCTTGTGCACCACCACCTCGACGGCGTGCACTCTGTCGTCTTCCATCACCCGGTCGGCGATCTCGCCCCCGACCGCTTCGATCAAGTTGCGCGGCGGCCCGGCCACGACGTCGGCCGCCAGCTCGGCCAGGGCGGCGTAGTCGTAGGTGTCGGCCAGCTCGTCGCTGGCGGCGGCCCCGGCGAGGTCGATCCACACGGTCATATCGACAACAAAGTCTTGCCCGTCGGCCCGCTCGTGATCGAAAACACCGTGTCGTCCACGAATCGTCAACCCCCGCAATTCGATTCGGTCAGCCATCGTCTCCAGCCAGGTCGGTCTGCTGCGTTTCGCTTTGCGTCCACGCCCCCACCACCTTGAGCGCGTCGGCGGTGGCCCGCACGTCGTGCACGCGAACACCCCACGCCCCGTACAGCGCTGCGAGCGCGGAGATCACCGCGGTCGCCGTCTCACGGCCGGCGGGCGGGCGCGGCGAGCCATCCGGCCCGGCTAACAACGTACCGAGGAACCGTTTGCGCGATGCGCCCAGGAGCACCGGGATCCCGGTGTCGACCAGCTGCGGCAACGCGCGCAGCAGCGCCCAATTGTGTTGACCCGTCTTGGCGAACCCGAGTCCCGGGTCGATCACCAGATTGGCGGGGTCCACGCCCGCGGACACCGCGGCGTCGACGCTGGCGAGCAGCTCGGCGCGCACTTCGGCGACCACGTCGTCGTAGTGCGGGACCGCATGCGGGCGGGCGGCCGACACCGACCGCCAATGCATCAGCACCCAGGGCACTCCGGCGTCGGCCAGCAGTGGCGCCATCGAAGGATCGGCACGTCCCCCCGACACATCGTTGACGATCCGCGCACCATTCTGCAGCGCCGCCCGCGCGACGTCCGCGTGCATGGTGTCGATACTCACCGTGATCCCTTCTGCCACAAGCTCTTTGACGACAGGGATCACGCGAGAGGTCTCTACCTGTGGGTCGATCCGCGTAGCGCCGGGGCGAGTCGACTCCCCCCCGACATCGACGATGTCCGCGCCGTCGGCCGCCAGCGCCAGTCCGTGCGCCACTGCGTCGCCGGTGTCGAGATAGCGGCCGCCATCGGAGAACGAGTCGTCGGTGACGTTCAGGACTCCCATAACCCGCACAGGCGCCGACTCACTTACGCAGGATGAGATCGAGGGCTTCGGCTCGGGAAGCGGCGTTGGATTTGAACTGTCCGCGCACCGCCGAGGTAGTGGTGACCGCGCCGGGCTTGCGGACGCCGCGCATGGCCATGCACAGGTGCTCGGCCTCGATCACGACGATCACGCCGCGCGGATTGAGTTTCTTCATCAGGGCATCGGCGACCTGGCTGGTCAGCCGTTCCTGTACCTGCGGCCGCTTGGCGTAGAGGTCGACCAGTCGCGCGATCTTCGACAGCCCGGTCACCCGGCCGTCGTTGCCCGGGATGTAGCCGACGTGGGCCACACCGTGGAACGACACCAGGTGGTGTTCGCAGGTGGAGTACAGCGGGATTTCCTTCACCAGCACCAGCTCGTCGTGGTCTTCGTCGAACATCGTGTTCAGCACGCTGTCCGGATCGGTGTAGAGCCCGGCGAACATCTCCTGGTAGGCACGGGCTACGCGAGCCGGCGTCTCCCGCAGACCGTGTCGATCCGGGTCCTCGCCGATGGCGTACAGCAATTCCCGGACCGCGGCCTCGGCGCGCGGCTGGTCGAACGCCCGAGTTGTGGGAGTGGTGTCCGGCCCCAAACCAGTTAAGGCCATCGAATCCTCCGTTCGTCAGCCGTGCGCCGGTGGGTTGGACCGGCTCACGTCATCGTCCTGCTGGTCGGGAGACTTTCCGCCGTTCGGGTCGGGCAGCCCGGGTGGCGGGTAAGGCGGATACGGCGGGTAGGGGGGCTGCGCCTGACCCTGCGGACCCTGCTGACCCGGATGAGCGGGCCGGCCCGGATAACCCGGGTAGTTCCCCGCCGGCTGCGGCCAGTAGGGCTGCTGCGGGGCCTGGGGCGGCGGATACCAGTGATTGGGCTGCTGATCATGCGGTGGCCATCCCGGCGCGTGCCAGCCCGCCGGCGCACCGTAGTCCGGTTGGGTGGGGCCGTGCGCCACGCCCGGACGGGGGCCGTTCCCTTGAGAACCGTTGCCGCCATTGTTGTTTCGGTCGGCGTCCGCTCCCGCGGCCGCGGCGGCTTGGCTGGCCCGCGCGATGGCCGCCTTGAAAGCCGGTTCGGGAACCGGTGGTGGCCACGGCTCGCCGCGCTCGATGGCCAGCTCGCCGGGCGTCTTGATCGGCGGTTTGTCGGACGGGATGCGGCCACCGAAGTCGTCGAACATGGTGAGTCGGGGCCGCTTTTCGACGTCGGCGAAGATGCCCTCCAGCTCGGCGCGGTGCAGCGTTTCCTTTTCCAGCAGCTCGCCGGCCAGCGTGTCGAGTACGTCGCGGTATTCGGTGAGGATCTCCCACGCCTCGGTGTGGGCCGCCTCGATGAGCTTGCGGATTTCGTCGTCGATGTCGCGGGCGACCTCGTGGGAGTAGTCGGCCTGCGTCCCCATGGTCCGGCCCAGGAACGGGTCGCCGTGTTCGGTGCCGTATTTGACCGCACCCAGCTTCGAACTCATCCCGAACTCGGTGACCATCGCACGGGCCACCTTGGTGGCCTGCTCGATGTCGGACACCGCGCCGGTCGTCGGCTCCCGGAACACCAGTTCCTCGGCCGCACGCCCGCCCATCGCGAACACCAGCTGCGCGATCATCTCCGAGCGCGTTCGCAGGCCCTTGTCTTCCTCGGGCACCGCCACCGCGTGCCCGCCGGTACGTCCCCTCGCCAGGATCGTCACCTTGTAGATCGGCTCGATGTCCGGCATCGCCCAGGCGGCCAGGGTGTGCCCGCCCTCGTGGTAGGCGGTGATCTTCTTTTCCTGCTCGCTGATGATGCGGCCCTTGCGGCGCGGCCCACCGATCACTCGGTCCACCGCCTCCTCGAGCGCGGCGGTGGTGATCACGGTGCCGTTCTCGCGGGCGGTCAGCAGCGCCGCCTCGTTGACGACGTTGGCCAGGTCGGCGCCGGTCATGCCGACGGTCCGTTTGGCTAGCCCGTCGAGGTCGGCGTCGGGCGCGATGGGCTTGCCCTTGGAATGCACCCGCAGCACCGCGCGGCGGCCCGCCAGGTCCGGGTTGGACACCGGGATCTGCCGGTCGAAGCGGCCAGGCCGCAACAGCGCGGGGTCGAGGATGTCGGGCCGGTTGGTGGCCGCGATCAGGATGACCCCGGCGCGCGGGTCGAACCCGTCCATTTCGACCAGCAACTGGTTCAGCGTTTGCTCGCGCTCGTCGTGGCCGCCGCCGAGGCCGGCGCCGCGCTGGCGGCCCACCGCGTCGATCTCGTCGACGAAGATGATGCACGGGTTGTTCTGCTTGGCCTGCTCGAACAGGTCGCGTACCCGCGACGCGCCGACGCCGACGAACATCTCGACGAAGTCGGACCCGGAGATGGTGAAGAACGGAACTCCCGCTTCCCCGGCCACGGCACGGGCCAGCAGCGTCTTGCCGGTCCCGGGCGGGCCGTAGAGCAGCACGCCCTTGGGGATCTTGGCGCCCAGTGCCTGATAGCGGCCGGGGTTCTGCAGGAAATCCTTGATCTCGTAGAGCTCTTCGACGGCCTCGTCGACGCCCGCAACGTCGGCGAACGTGGTCTTGGGCATGTCCTTGTTGAGCAGCTTGGCGCGGGACTTGCCGAAGCCGAAGCCCATGCGTGCGCCGCCCTGCATCCGGGAGAACATCACGAACAGGCCGACCAGCAACAGCAGCGGTAACACGTAGACCAGCAGCTCGCCCAGGATGCTGCCCTGGTTGACGACCGTGCTGACCTTCGCGTTCTTAGCGCTCAGCGAGTTGAACAGGTCGACCGCGTACCCGCTCGGGTATTTGGTGATGACCTTGTCGGAATTGTCGGTGTCGTTGTTGCCCTTTTTCAGGGTCAGCCGCAGCTGCTGCTCGCGATCGTCGATCTGCGCGCTCTTGACGTTGTCGCCGTTGATCTGCGCCACCGCCACCGACGTGTCGACGGGCTTATAGCCGCGAGTGTCGTCGCTGAAATAGAAGAACGACCAACCGAGCAGCACCACGACTGCAATCGCCGTGATGGTGCGAATAACGTTTTTCCGGTTCATCAATCATCGGCCTCGCCGGCCAGGTCCTTCCCCGATATACACGCAGCTAGAAAAGTCCAGGTTACCGCTAGTGGCGATCGCCAGCTCCGGCAGAGCCGGGCGCTGGGGGTACCGCCCGCTTGCGGGGGCCGGGTCGCCACCATTTGTCGATATAACGAGCAGGGGTTCCCACCGGGCGTGCCGAGCGTCACGCCAGCGTGACGGTGGGCGGCGGGCGCTCACGTCGGGCGGATCCATCATTCGTAATACCGGGCCTCAATCACATTGCCGTCCGGATCGGTGAAGTAGTACCCCTGCGGCGCCCAGCCCCGGGCCCCGAAGGTGCGACTCAGCCGCGCGCTGGTGTCCACTCCCTCGGCTTGCAGGCGCTGATCCAGCGCCTCGTACTCGGCCTTCGACAATGCCAGGCAAACGTGATTCACCGGATGGCCGGCGCTGCCTTGCGCCCGTGTCATCGACTCGGTGGCGGCGGCAGCGGCATGCGGCGACAAGTCGATGATCGAGTCCTCACACACTCGCACGCTGGGGAACGGCGCATCGCCGGCCTCGAACTCGGCAAACCGGACCGGCTCCAAGCCAACCACCCTCGTATAGAAATCCATCGACGCGCGCGGATCTCCCGTCCAGAGGACGACGTGGTCGAGCCGCTTCATCTCCGGGTTCACCTGCTTTCAATCGTGCGGGCACTCACGGCGATATCTACCAGGCGACCAAAGCCGTTGGATGCAAATCGCGATCAAACGCGAATACTTCTCAGCCCCGCGGGGGGTGTGCTTTGGTGGCATGGTGCTCAAATCAACCGAACGGTTAGTCGAGACCAACGGTGTGCAGCTGCGGGTGGTCGAGGCGGGAGAGCGCGGCGCACCCGCGGTGATCTTGGCCCACGGCTTTCCCGAACTGGCCTATTCGTGGCGCCACCAGATACCGGTCCTCGCCGAGGCCGGCTACCACGTGCTGGCACCGGATCAGCGCGGCTACGGCGGCTCCTCGCGCCCGGACGCCATCGAGGCTTACGACATCCACCAGCTGACGGCCGACCTGGTCGGTCTGCTCGACGATGTCGGCACCGAACGCGCCGTCTGGATCGGACACGACTGGGGCGCCGCCGTGGTGTGGAATGCGCCATTGCTGCACCCGGATCGGGTCGCCGCCGTCGCCGCGCTCAGCGTCCCGGCGGTGCCCCGCTCGCATGTTGCGCCGACGAAGGCGTGGCGCAAGATGTTCGGCGACAAGTTCTTTTACATCCTGTACTTCCAGGAGCCGGGCGTCGCCGACGCGGAGCTCAACGGTGATCCCGCCCGCACGATCCGCCGGATGCTGGGCGGGCTGCGCACATCGGGTGACCCGCTCTCCGCGGCACGCATGGTGGCGCCCGGTACCGAGGGGTTCATCGATCGCCTTCCGGAACCCGACCGGCTGCCGGACTGGCTCAGCCAGGACGAGCTCGACCACTACATCGACGAGTTCTCTCGCACCGGGTTCACCGGTGGCCTGAACTGGTATCGCAATTTCGACCGCAATTGGGAGACCACCCCCGAGCTCGACGACGCGAAAATCACTGTGCCGGCGCTCTTTATCGGTGGGACCGCCGACCCGGTGTTGACGTTCACCCGCGCCGACCGCGCGTCGCAGTTGATCACCGGCCCCTACCGTCAGGTCATGATCGACGACGCGGGACACTGGCTGCAGCAGGAGCGCCCGAACGAGGTGAACGCCGCCCTACTGGACTTCCTCAACGAATTGGAGCTGCGATGAGTGCCCCCCTGCGCTTCGGTGTCTTCATCACACCGTTTCACCCGATAGGCCAATCGCCAACGGTGGCTTTGGAATACGACATGGAACGCGTGGTCGCACTGGATCGGCTCGGTTTCGACGAAGCGTGGTTCGGCGAACACCACTCTGGTGGCTACGAATTGATCGCCTGCCCGGAAGTTTTCATCGCGGCGGCGGCCGAGCGGACGAAGCACATCCGGTTGGGCACCGGAGTGGTTTCGCTGCCCTACCATCATCCGCTGATGGTGGCCGATCGCTGGGTGTTGCTCGACCACCTCACCCGTGGCCGGGTGATGTTCGGCACCGGCCCGGGCGCGTTGCCATCGGACGCCTACATGATGGGCATCGACCCGGTCGATCAACGGCACATGATGCAGGAGTCGCTGGAAGCGATCCTCGCGCTGTTCCGCGCCGGGCCCTCCGAGCGAATAGACCGCCATGCCGACTGGTTCACCCTGCGTGACGCGCAGTTGCATATCCGGCCCTACACCTGGCCCTACCCCGAAATCTCCACCGCGGCAATGATTTCGCCGTCCGGGCCGCGGCTGGCGGGTGCACTGGGCACGTCATTGTTGTCGCTGTCGATGTCCGTGCCGGGTGGCTACGCCGCTCTGGAAACCACCTGGGACGTGGTGCGCGAGCAGGCCGCCAAAGTCGGCCGCGACGAGCCCAATCGGTCCGACTGGCGTGTTCTGAGCATCATGCACATCGCGGACAGCCGCGAGCAAGCCATCGACGATTGCACTTACGGGTTACAGGATTTCGCAAACTACTTCGGCGCGGCGGGGTTCGTCCCGTTGGCCAACGCCGTGGAGGGTGCCCAGACGCCGCACGAGTTCGTCGAGGACTACGCGGCCAAGGGCAATTGCTGCATAGGTACCCCCGACGACGCGATCGCCCACATCGAAGACTTGCTCGACCGCTCAGGCGGGTTCGGCACGCTGCTGATGCTGGGCCACGACTGGGCATCCCCCGAAGCGACTTATCACTGCTACGACCTGATGGCGCGCAAGGTGATTCCCCATTTCAAGGGCCAGCTCGAGGCGGCGCGATCGTCGCACGACTGGGCCAAGGGCAATCGCGACCAGTTGATCGGCCGAGCGGGTGAGGCCGTGGTGAAAGCCATCACCGAGCATGTCGAGGAGCAGAAGGGCGCGGGAAGCTGATGCGCGCGGCGGTACTGCGAGATGGACGGATGGTCTACCGGGACGACGTGCCGGAGCCCGTGCCCGAGGCAGGGCAGGTGCTCGTCGGCGTGCGGGCGTGCGGGATCTGCGGGTCCGACCTGCATTTCGCCGCTCACGGCGCACAGGTGCTCGAAATGAGCAATCGAGTGGCCGCGGGCGCGGGCGGCATGCACGTCGACCTGGACCACGACGTCTTCATGGGACACGAGTTCAGCGCCGAGGTGCTCGAGGCCGGACCCGACACCGAAACCCACCCGCCGGGAACGCTGGTCACCTCGCTTCCGGTCTTGCTGTCCGCCAAGGGCGTGGAGCCAATCGTCTACAGCAACAGCACAATCGGCGGCTACGCCGAACGAATGCTGCTCTCGGCGCCGCTGCTGCTGCCCATCCCGAACGGCCTGGACTTCAAACACGCGGCCCTGACCGAACCGATGGCGGTGGGGTTGCACGCCGTCAACAAGTCCAACATCGCGCCCGGCGAGACGGCGCTGGTCATCGGCTGCGGCCCGATCGGTATCGCGATCATCGCGGCCCTGCGTGCCCGAGGCGTCGAAACCATTGTCGCGGCCGACTTTTCGCCGAAGCGGCGCGAACTCGCCACCGCCATGGGCGCCCATCGGGCGCTCGATGCCGCACAGGGTTCGCCGTTCGACTCGGTCAAACCCTCGGTGGTGTTCGAGGCGGTCGGAGTGCCGGGGATCATCGACGACGTGTTGCTTCGGGCCCGGCCCGGCACCCGCCTGGTAGTCGCCGGTGTTTGTATGCAGCCCGACACGGTGCATCCGTTCTTCGCGATCGCCAAAGAGATCAGTGTTCAATTCGTACTCGCCTATACCCCGGAGGAGTTCACCGACTCGCTGCGCGCGCTGGCCGAGGGCGAAATCGACGCGACCCCGCTGATTACCGGCGAGGTCGGCCTCGACGGGGTCGGCGCGGCCTTTGACGACCTCGCCGACCCCGAGCGTCACTGCAAAGTTCTCGTCACTCCTTAGGTCGATGGTGGCGACCCGGCTACTAGGCCCAGCTGGAGCCGACGGCGCTGTCGGTGCTGGCCATGTTGCTGCCGGCGCTCTGCACCTTCTGCCCGTGGGCGTTGGCCTGCTCGTAGATCACCTGGAAGTTGCGACCCAACTGGGTGATGAACTCCTGGCAGGCCACCGAACCGGCACCGCCCCAAAAGTCCCCGGCGGCAAGCACATCGCGAACGATGGCCTGGTGCTCAGCCTCCAGAGACGCGGCCTGCGCGCGGATCAAGGCACCGTGGGTGTCGACATCACCGAATTGATAGTTGATGGTCATCGTTAATCGTCTCCTGTTTTGTTGGTGGGCTAGCTGCCCAGGATCTGCTGTGAGGCCTGCTCTTGCTGCTCGTAGTTGTTCGCGTCTCGAACCAGTCCGTCGCGGACGCCGTGCAGCATGTTGACGATGTTGCGGAAGGCCTGGTTGACCTGACCCATGGTGTCGTACGAGGTGGCCTGCGCCTGACCGCT
>NZ_LZSZ01000092.1:0-41442 GCF_001665645.1 Mycobacterium sp. 852002-30065_SCH5024008
ATGCGATCGTCGGCAGCGTCAGATGTGTATAAGAGACAGCCACCCTTCTGATTGGTTCAGACGGATTTGGTGACGCCGACGTAGGACAGCACCACGTCGGATTCGTCGGTCACTTGGGTCAGCGTCGCGTAGGACCGGATGAACGACTGCCCCACGCATCCATCGATTTTGACGTGGAATCCGGTGACGATGACCCGCGGATTGGGGCCCTTGAACTCTTTCTTGGCCACCGGCACTTCGACTACGACACCGGGCTTGAGGCCCACGGTGATCAAGCCGCCCATCGGGGTGGTGATCAACGGCACCGGCGTCGGCGTACCGGCAAACACGCCCGCCAAGCCCAAGCCTGGGGTTACGCCGGCGTTGCCCCCGAGGGTGACGCCGTTGGACGTGCTCATGTCGATTCCACAGCCGATCTCGTAACCCACCTCGAGGACGCCGCGAGGCTGTTCGAGCCCGTCCAGTGAGGCGGCGAACGTTCCGCGCGCGAGGTATTCGCGAGACGAGACCGCGGTGGTTAACGGCGCTATGGGAACTTGCGACTCGTCCCTCGCCCCGAGGGTCAGGGTCCAGCCTTCGGGCGTTGTGTAGGTCACCGGTTCGGACGAGGGCACCCGCCCGTCGTCAGGCGTCACCGCGGCGGCGTTTTCGGCGTCGGGGTCGGCGGCCGTTGGAGGCGCCGTCACCGCTGACATGACGACGCACAACGCGACCATCGCAGCGCGACGAACGACCACGGCTATCGGCCACACATGCGACACCGTATGTACGGCCCGATTCCGCTGGCGAAATTTGCCGGTCGACTCGCCAAAGTCGTTGTGCGTTCGTAACCGTTATGGGATATGGCCGCGGAAGTTTGGGTTGCAATGCCGCACGAACTTCGTTGCCGGCCGGCAGCGGCCCCGGGCGGATTCGGACCGTGTCCTGCCACCGCGGGCCGATGGGCAAGCCTTAGCGGGGCGAGTCGCGATCACACGGGACGCGGCCGACGCGGCGGCCGCCCCCGGGTAAATCGCCTGGCCAGGACGACCGAGACCGCGGGTGTGCCATGATGTCGGAGCTGTCAAGACATTAGGGAGCGGCCGTGGATCTCAACTTGTCGATTGTCACGCGACCGGTCGAGCGCCTGATAGCTACGGCGCAGAACGGGATCGAGGTCTTGCGACTGGGGGGCTTGGAAACCGGCACCGTGCCGTCGCCGTCCCAGATCGTCGAGAGCGTACCGATGTACAAGCTCCGACGCTATTTCCCGCCCGACAGCCGGCCAGACAAGCCGCGGGTCGGCCCGCCGGTGCTGATGGTGCACCCGATGATGATGTCGGCGGACATGTGGGACGTCACGCGCGAGGACGGCGCGGTCGGCATCCTGCACGCCAACGGGCTGGATCCCTGGGTCATCGACTTCGGCGAACCCGACAAGGTCGAAGGCGGCATGCGCCGCACCCTGGCCGACCACATCGTCGCGCTCAGCCAGGCGATCGACACCGTGAGGGATGTCACCGGAAGCGACATCCATCTCGTCGGGTATTCCCAGGGTGGCATGTGGTGCTACCAGGTCGCCGCGTACCGGCGTTCGAAAAGCCTGGCCAGCATCGTCACCTTCGGTTCGCCGGTGGACACTCTGGCCGCCCTGCCGATGGGCATCCCGGCGAACTTCGCCGCGCCGGCCGCCAACTTCATGGCCGACCACGTCTTCAGCCGGCTGGACATCCCCAGCTGGATGGCGCGCACCGGCTTTCAGATGCTCGACCCGCTCAAGACCGCCAAGGCCCGGGTGGACTTCGTACGCCAGTTGCACGACCGCGAGGCGCTACTGCCGCGCGAACAGCAGCGCCGGTTCCTCGAGCGCGAAGGCTGGATCGCCTGGTCCGGTCCGGCGATCTCCGAACTGCTCAAACAATTCATCGCCCACAACCGGATGATGACCGGCGGCTTCGCCGTCAACGGGCAGATGGTCACGCTCACCGACATCACCTGCCCGGTGCTGGCCTTCGTCGGCGAGGTCGACGACATCGGGCAGCCGGCCTCGGTGCGCGGCATCCGGCGGGCGGCCCCGGACGCCGAGGTCTACGAAAGCACCATCCGCACAGGGCATTTCGGCTTGGTCGTCGGCTCTAAGGCGGCGCAGCAGAGCTGGCCGACCGTCGCCGAATGGGTGCAATGGCTCTCCACCGGCGGGGACAAGCCGGACGGCATCGACCTGATGGCCGACCAGCCCGAGGAGCACACGGACAGCGGCGTCGCCCTGAGCTCCCGCCTCGTGCACGGCATCGGGGAGGTCTCCGAGGCGGCGCTGGGCATGGTGCGCGGCGCCGCCAACACCGTGGTCGCGGCCAACAAGTCGATGCGCACCCTCGCCGTCGAAACGGCCCGCACGCTGCCGCGGCTGGTCCGGCTGGGACAGATCAACGACCACACCCGAATCTCGCTGGGCCGCATCATCGACGAACAGGCGCACGACCCGCAGGGCGAGTTCCTGCTGTTCGACGGGCGCGTGCACACCTACGAGGCCGTCAACCGGCGCATCAACAATGTCGTCCGCGGCCTGATCGAGGTCGGGGTGCGGCAGGGCGACCGGGTCGGCGTGCTGATGGAGACGCGGCCCAGCGCGCTGGTCGCCATCGCCGCGCTGTCCCGGCTGGGCGCGGTCGCCGTCGTGATGCGGCCGGACGCCGACCTGGCTGCGTCGGTCCGGCTCGGGGGAGTGACCGAGCTGCTGACCGACCCCACCAACCTGGAGGCGGTGCTGGCGTCGGGCCGCGATGGGCTGCGGCAGGTGCTGGTGCTCGGCGGCGGTGAGTCGCGGGACCTGCACCTGCCCGACGACAGCGACGTCATCGACATGGAACGGATCGACCCGGACGCCGTCGAGCTGCCCGGCTGGTACCGGCCCAACCCGGGGCTGGCTCGGGACTTGGCGTTCATCGCGTTCAGCGCGGCCGGCGGCGAGCTGGTCGCAAAGCAGATCACCAACTACCGGTGGGCGGTGTCGGCGTTCGGGACCGCCTCGACCGCCGCGCTGGACCGCCGGGACACCGTGTACTGCCTGACCCCACTGCACCACGAGTCGGCGCTGCTGGTCAGCCTGGGCGGCGCGGTGGTCGGCGGCACCCGCATCGCGCTGTCCCGCGGCCTGGACCGCGACCGGTTCATTCAAGAGGTGCGGCAGTACGGCGTGACGGTGGTGTCCTACACCTGGGCCATGCTCCGCGAGATCGTCGATGATCCCGCGTTCGTGCTGCACGGCAACCACCCGGTGCGGCTGTTCATCGGGTCCGGCATGCCGACGGGACTGTGGGAGCGGGTCGTCGACGCGTTTGCGCCCGCCCACGTCGTCGAGTTCTTCGCCACCACCGACGGGCAAGCGGTGCTGGCCAACGTGTCCGGCGCCAAGGTCGGCAGCAAGGGCCGCCCGCTGCCGGGCGCTGGGCGCATCGAGCTGGCCGCCTACGACGCCGAGCAGGACCTGATCCTGGAGAACGACCGTGGCTTCGTCCAGATCGCCGAGCCCAAACAGGTCGGGGTGCTGCTCGCCGCATCCAACGGCCCGATCGATCCGACGGCGTCGGTCAAACGGGGAGTCTTCGCCGCCGGCGACACCTGGATCTCGACCGAGTACCTGTTTTACCGCGACGACGACGGCGATTACTGGTTGGCGGGCAGGCGCGGCTCGGTGGTCCACACCGCGCGTGGCCTGGTGTATCCCGAGCGGGTCACCGACGCGCTGGGGTGCATCAACGGCGTCGACCTCGCGGTGACCTACAACGTGCCGGTGGGCGACCGGGAGGTGGCGGTCGCGGCGGTTACGCTGCTTCCGGGGGCCAGCATCACCGCGGCCGACCTGACCGACGCCGTGGCCAAGATCCCCCTCGGCGTGGGTCCCGACATCGTCCAAGTGTGTCCGGAGATGACATTGAGCGCGACCTATCGCCCGACCGTCAGCGCCCTGCGCGCGGCGGGAATTCCCAAGGCAGGGCGCCAGGTGTGGTACTTCGACGCCGACGGCAACTTCTTCCGGAAGCTGACCCCGAGCGTGCGGGCCGAGCTGAGTGGGCGCTCCGATGGTTGACGACTCGCTGCTGGAAATCCTGGTGTGCCCGGCCGACCGGGGACCGCTGCTGCTCGTGGACGACGAGTTGCTGTACAACCCGCGGCTGCGGCGCGCCTACCGCATCGAGGACGGCATCCCGGTGCTGCTCATCGACGAGGCCCGCGACGTCGACGAGGACGAACACGCCCGGCTTATGACACAAGGCCGTCCGGCAGATCCCCGGTGAGGTAGCGCTGCAGGTTCGGCGCGATGGTTTGCGCGACCTGCTCGGCCGGTAGCGACGCGAACGGCTCCAATCGCAGGATGTAGCGCGCCATCACCACGCCGACGAGTTGCGACGCGACGAACTGGACGCGGATCAGTCCACTCCCGGGCGGATTGTCAACGCGCGGACCCACTTCCACCCCGATCACGTCCTCGATGAACGTGCGGAAAAGGTTGACCTCCGAGCCGGCCAGGATGGACCGCAGCGTCGCGATGAAGCCCGTGCCCAGGTCGGAATCCCACAGCGGCAACAACATCGACGGCAGCCGGTAGCCCACTTCCTCGATCGGCACGTCGCGCAGCGGGCCGATGATGTCCATCGGGTCGATCGGGATGTGGACGGCGGCGGCGAACAGCTTCTCCTTGGTGCCGAAGTAGTGATGCACCAGTGCCGAATCCACACCCGCCGCGGCCGCCACCGCACGGATCGATGTATTGCCAATTCCGTTGGTGGCGAACAACTCTCGGGCGCTGGCCAGGATGCGGTTGCGGGTGTCGGAGCCGCCGGCCGGCCGCCCGGGCCGCCTCCGCCCGGTGTTGGCGGTCGCCACTAGGACCCTCCGTGGCGGCCCGCCGCGCCCGGCTTCGCCGCGCTTGCGATCGCCACTACGCGGTCCGCCGACGCAGCGTCGCCGCGGCCAGGCACAGCGCGATGAGCGCGGAGCCGAGCACGACGACGATGTCGCGCCCCGCGATGTAGGTCAGCTGCGGGTGCGCACCCACCTGCTGCAGCGCCTCCAGGGCGTAGCTGGCCGGCATCACGTTGCTGACCCACTGCAGCCAGTGCGGCATGAGTGCGCGCGGCACGATGATGCCGGCCAACAACAGCTGCGGCACCATCACAAGCGGGATGAACTGCACGGCCTGAAACTCGGTGCGCGCGAAGGCGCTACACAGCAGGCCCAGGCCTACACCCAGTACGGCGTTGACAATCGCGATCACAAACACCCACGCCGGGCTGCCGGCGGTGTCGAAGCCGAGCAGCCAAAACGACACGATGCACGCCAATATGGCCTGTGCCGCAGCGGCCACCGAGAAGGCGCTGCCATAGGCGATCAGCAGGTCGAACCGGCGCAGGGGAGTGGTCAGGATGCGCTCCAGCGTCCCCGACGCCCGTTCGCGTTGCATCGTGATCGCCGTGATGATGAACATCACGAACAGCGGGAAAAGGCCGAGCAGGATCAGGCAGGCGTTGTTGAACGGCGCCGGCATGCCGGGCCGGTGCGGCGCGTTTTGAAACATGTAATACATCAACGTGATAACCAAGATCGGCACGAACAGGATCATCGCCACGCTGCGGTGGTCGGCCGCCAGCTGCCGCAGGATCCGCGTCGTGGTCGCCGTGAACCCCTTGAGCCCTAACCGGCTTCGCGCATGGTGTTGCGCTTGATGATGGACAGAAACGCGTCCTCCAGTGACGTGCATCCGGTGTCCTCTCGTAGTCGGTCCGGGGTGGTATGCGCGAGCAGGTGACCGTCGCGCATCAGCATTAGGTCGCCGCAGTGGTCGGCTTCGTCCATGACGTGGCTGGACACCAGCAGGGTGGTGCCGGTGCGGGCAAGGTCGGTGAACTGGTCCCAGAGATCCGCGCGCAGTACGGGATCCAAGCCCACCGTGGGCTCGTCGAGCACCAGCAGGTCGGGCTGGCAAACCAGCGCGCACGCCAGCGATACCCGGGTGCGTTGGCCGCCGGAAAGGTTGCCGCAGAAGGCGGTTCGGTGATCATCCAGCCCGACCCGCTCGATCGCGGCATCGGCGGCCTGGCCGTCGAAACCGTACAGCGAGGCGAAGTAGCGAACGTTGTCGACGACTCGCAGGTCGTTGTAGATGGTCGGGTCCTGCGGCAGGTATCCGACCCGTCGGTGCAGCAAGGCCGACCCGGCCGGATGGCCGAGCACGGTGACGGTTCCCGCGGTGACGATCTGGGTGCCGACGATGCACCGCATCAGCGTCGTCTTGCCGCAGCCGGACGGGCCGAGCAGGCCGGTGATGCTGCCGCGCCCGATTTGCACCGAGAGATCGTGCAGGGCGGGGCGCTTGCCACGTATCACCCGCAGGTGATCGATCCGGACGGCTTGGTCCCCGATTAATTCATCACGTGATGAAGTCATCATATGATGAATATCGTCCTCTAGCGAGGCGCTGTCAAGGGTCTATGGGGAGCGTTCGGGCGAACCCGGGCGGCGCTGGGGCAGGTGCCCGTGCACGCCCTCGGCGTAGGCGGTCTCGGCATGCTGGGTGAGGTCCACGCCGGTGGTCTCGTCCTCCGCGCTGAGCCGGAAACCCATCACCCGGTCGATCACCTTCGCAAGCACGAAGGACACCGTGAACGCATACAGCGCGACGACGACGATCGCCAGCGCCTGCTTGCCCAGCTGGGTGAAGCCGCCCCCATAGAAAAGGCCCCGCGGGCCCGACGTCATGACCGCCGTGGCGAGCAGCCCGATCAACGACACACCGACGACCCCACCGACGAAGTGCACGCCGACCACGTCCAGCGAATCGTCGTAGTTGAACCGGAATTTCGCGCTGATCGCGAACGAACACACGATGCCCGCCGCGAGGCCCACGACCGCCGCCCCGAGCGTGTTGACGGTCCCGCACGACGGCGTGATGGCGACCAGCCCCGCCACCACCCCGGACGCCGCGCCGAACGTCGTGGGCCGGCCGTCGCGGACCTGTTCGACCGAAAGCCAGCCGAGCATGCCGAGGCAACCGGCGACGAGGGTGTTGAGGAAGATGGCCGCTGCGGTGCCGTTGGCCGCCAGCGCGGAGCCGGCGTTGAACCCGAACCAGCCGAACCACAGCAGACCGACGCCGAGCAGCACGAGCGGCAGATTGTGCGGCCGCATGGCTTCCTTCTTGAAGCCGATGCGGGGCCCCAGCACCAGCGCCAGGGCCAGCGCCGAGCAGCCGGACACGATCTCGACGACGAGTCCGCCCGCGTAGTCCAGCACGCCCAACTTGGCCAGCCAGCCGCCTGGCCCCCACACCCAGTGCGCCACAACCGAATACACGACGACCGTCCATACCGGTACGAACACCATCCACGCGGCGAACTTCGCGCGGTCGGCGATCGCGCCGCTGACCAGGGCGGCCGTGATGATCGCGAACGTGACCTGGAACGTGGCGTACAGGAGTTCGGGAACCGCGCCGTGCGCGGTGTCCGGGGTAATACCCAGCATCCCGACATGCCTGAGATTGCCGAGGAACCCGCTCGCCCCGTCCTCGGAGAACGCGATGGTGTAGCCGAGCAACAGCCACGCCACCGTGACCAGCGGGATGGAGATGAAGCTCATCATGATCATGTTGAGCACGCCCGTGGTGCGGACCATGCCGCCGTAGAAGATCGCCAGGCCGGGCGTCATCAGGAGGACCAGCGCGGTGCTGGCCAGCAGCCACGCGGTGGCGGCGGGGTCGATCGGATGCATGATGCGTGCTCCTTCACAGGTCCCAAGACACCGGGATACTGCCATGGAAGCGCTGCCGGTAGGTTCGGTGGGTGGCCGCAAGCCAGCTGCTCGTCGACCCCGTCGCGGCCGCGCATCGGCTACTCGGCGCCACCCTCACCGGGCGGGGCGTCAGCGCCGTCATCGTCGAAGTCGAGGCGTACGGCGGCGTTCCGGACGGTCCATGGCCGGACGCCGCGGCCCACTCCTATCGCGGCATCAGCGGCCGCAACGCGGTGATGTTCGGACCTCCCGGCCGGCTCTACACCTATCGCAGCCACGGGATCCACGTCTGCGCCAACGTTTCCTGCGGGCCGGATGGGACCGCCGCAGCCGTCCTGTTGCGGGCCGCCGCCCTCGAGGACGGCACCGACACGGCGCGCACCCGGCGCGGCGAGCTCGTTCGCGCGGCCGCGCTGGCGCGCGGTCCCGGCAATCTGTGTTCGGCCCTGGGAATCACCATGGACGACAACGGGATTGACCTGTTCGACCCCGCCAACCCGGTGGCCCTGAAACTCAACGAGCCGCTGACCCCCGTGTCGGGCCCGCGTGTCGGGGTCAGCCAGGCCGCCGACCGGCCGTGGCGATTCTGGCTCCCCGGCCGCCCGGAAGTGTCGGCATACAGGCGCAGCCCACGGGCGTCCGCCCCCGGCACCAGCGACTAGTGGCGCTGCCGCGGACGCGGCAGCAACATCCCAGCCGGGCGTAGCGGGTCGCCACCATCGGACTAGGCCGGAGCGGGCACGTCGGGTTGGGCGACCGCGCGAAACGCGGGATCCACCCGCCGCGCCAGGAACACGAACGCCACGGCCAGGAGCGGCGCGACGGCACTGTATATCGCGGCGGGCGTGGCCATCTCGGCGCTGTTCAGTAGCTGCGGACTCAACGCGACGCCCATCGCCACCACGGCGTTGTGCATACCGACCTCCAGGCTGACCGCGACGGCCTGTCGCG
Organism: Mycobacterium sp. 852002-30065_SCH5024008; assembly: GCF_001665645.1. Taxonomy (NCBI): domain Bacteria; kingdom Bacillati; phylum Actinomycetota; class Actinomycetes; order Mycobacteriales; family Mycobacteriaceae; genus Mycobacterium; species Mycobacterium sp. 852002-30065_SCH5024008. The sequence continues at coordinate 8,719 of NZ_LZSZ01000092.1, forward strand.
GAGCCAGCCGCATCAGGCGCGGCGCCAGATAGCCGACCGTCAGGCTCACCGCGCAGAAGGCCACGACGGCTCCGCTCAGCAGGCCGAGGTTGTGCCACAGCGTCGTTCGTCCCCCTGCGATGGCCCCGAGCACGGCGAGGACGAGCAGCGTGAGCGCGACGATTCGCACCGGCTTCTGCAGTCGCCGGGCCAGTTCGGGGAAGCGGTGGCGGACTGCCACCCCGATCGCGATGGGAACGATGACCAGGCCGATCACCGCGAAAAACTTGTCCGGCTGCAGCGGGAGAAACCGCCCTTCGCCGAGGAACCACGTCATCGACACCGCCAGAATCGCGGGCAACGCAACGATGGACAGCACGGCGTTGATCGCGGTCAGCGTGAGGTTGAGCGCCAGGTCGCCGTTGAAGAGGTGGCTGAGGATGCTGGACATCGTCCCGCCGGGGGTGGCGGCCATCAGCATCAACCCGACGGCCAGGTGGGGCTCGAGGTGGAAGGCCTGGGCGATGGCCAGGCACAGCGTCGGGAGCAGCAGCGACTGGCAGACGAGCGCGACGACCAGTGGTTTGCGAAGCGTGGCGGCCCGCTTGAAGTCGTCGACCGTGAGCGTCAACCCGAGCGCGAGCATGATGATCACGACCACCAACGGCCAATATCGGTTGTCCATGACGCTCCGCGTTGTTTGGTGCGCTGAGGGGAAAGGTGATGGTGCGACGATGCGCCGCGCCGTTAGCTTGCCTTATCGAGCAGCGCAGGAGCGAATCGTGGCCGCGGGACCGACTAAAGTCGGCGGCGATGTCTTCCGGGATCCTTGACGAGCTGGACTGGCGTGGGCTGATCGCGCAGTCCACCGACCTCGACGCGTTGGCCACCGAGGCGCAGCGCGGGCCGTTGACGGTGTACGCCGGCTTCGACCCGACCGCGGCCAGCCTGCACGCGGGGCACCTGGTGCCGCTGCTGGCCCTGCGGCGTTTCCAGCGCGCCGGCCACCGTCCGATCGTGCTCGCCGGCGGCGCCACCGGCATGATCGGTGACCCGCGCGACGTCGGGGAGCGCACCCTCAACGAGGCGGACGTCGTCGCCGACTGGACCGAGCGCATCCGCGGGCAGCTGGAGCGCTTCGTCGACTTCGACGAATCGCCGACGGGCGCGGTGGTGGTGAACAACCTGGACTGGACGGCCCCGCTGTCGGCCATCGAGTTCCTGCGTGACCTCGGCAAGCATTTCTCGGTCAACGTCATGCTGGATCGCGACACCGTCCGGCGGCGGCTGGAGGGCGAGGGCATCTCCTACACGGAGTTCAGCTACATGCTGTTGCAGGCCAACGACTACGTCGAACTGCACCGCCGGTACGGCTGCGCGCTGCAGATCGGCGGCTCCGACCAGTGGGGCAACATCATCGCCGGCGTGCGGCTGGTCCGCCAGAAGCTGGGCGCGACGGTGCACGCGCTCACCGTCCCGCTGGTGACCGCGGCCGACGGCACTAAGTTCGGCAAGTCCACCGGCGGCGGCAGCCTGTGGCTGGACCCGGCGATGACCACCCCCTACGCCTGGTACCAGTACTTCTTCAACACCGCCGACGCCGACGTGATCCGGTATCTGCGTTGGTTCACCTTCCTGTCGGCCGACGAGCTGGCCGAACTGGAACAGGCCACCCAAGAGCGCCCCCAGCAGCGCGCGGCCCAGCGCCGGCTGGCCCGGGAACTGACCGTGCTGGTGCACGGCGAGGCGGCCACCGAGGCGGTCGAGCACGCCAGCCGGGCGCTGTTCGGGCAGGGCGAGCTGGACCGATTGGACGAGGCGACGCTGTCGGCGGCATTGCGCGAGGCCTCGGTCGCCGAGCTCAAGCCCGGTGGCCCCGACGGGATCGTCGACCTGCTGGTGGCCAGCGGCCTGTCCGAGAGCAGGAAGGCGGCCCGGCGCACCATCGGCGAGGGCGGGGTGTCGGTCAACAACATCCGGATCGACAGCGAGGAGTGGGCGCCGCAGCCCTCGGACTTCCTGCACGGCCGGTGGCTGGTGCTGCGCCGCGGCAAGCGCACCGTCGCCGGGATCGAAAAGGTCTAGAAACCGCACCCGCAAAACGCGTTACTGCGCAAACCTTTACCGCACCGTGTTGCGGTTGTGACCCGCACAGGCCAGGGTGGTCACGATGACGGCTTCCCGGCGTGTGGAACGGTCCCTGCTGCGCGTGCTGATCCTGGCCGCGTGCGTGGCGGCCCTGGCAGCCCAGCTGGCCGCGCCCGTCAGCGCCGACATGCGGGGCAACGCGTTCCTGATGGCCCTGACCAACGCCGGCATCACCTACCCGCACCCGGCCGGCGCCCTGGCGCTGGGCCAGTCGGTCTGCCCGATGATCGTCACGCCGGGCCAGTCCTTCGACTCGGTCGCCGCCGAAATGTCCGAGCGCAGTGGCCTGGGCTACGAGTCGGCCGGCCTGTTCACCATCGTCGCCGTCGCCAACTACTGCCCGGCGGTGATAGCGCCGCTGCTGCAGAACCGGCTCACGGCGTACTAGCCGGGCGGGCCCCCGTATCCTCGGCTGCGTGGTCGACGACAGGCAGCGGCAGCGGGGCGAACGGCGCCCGCGCCCGTCCGGCAACTGGTCGGGCCCGGGCCGAGCGCGACCGGCCCAGCCGCAGCAGCCCGACGGCCACCGCACGCCGGAACCCGGGCCGCCCATACCGCCGGGCGTGGAGGCCCGGCAGCTGGCGCCCGAAATCCGGGGCGAGCTCAGCACCTTGGACCGGGCCACGGCCGACGCGGTGGCGCGCCACCTGGTCGCCGCGGGTGAGTTGCTCGACGAGGACCCGGAGGCCGCGCTCAGTCACGCCCGCGCGGCGCGCGCCCGGTCCAGCAGGATCGCCGCGATTCGTGAGGCGGTCGGCATCGCCGCCTATCACTGCGGCGACTGGGCCCAGGCGCTCGCCGAATTGCGTGCCGCCCGCAGGATGGGCAGCAAGTCCAACCTGCTCGCCCTGATCGCGGATTGCGAACGCGGGCTTGGCCGCCCGGAGCGGGCGATCGAACTCGCCCGCGGACCGGAGGCGGCCCAGCTCCAGGGCGACGACGCCGACGAGCTGCGCATCGTCGCGGCCGGCGCGCGTGCGGACCTCGGCCAGCTGGAGCAGGCGCTGACCGTCTTGTCCACGCCGCAACTGGATCCCGGACGCCGGGGCTCGACGGCGGCGCGGTTGTTCTACGCCTACGCGGACACGCTCCTGGTGCTCGGCCGCAATGATGAAGCGCTGCAATGGTTCCTGCGCTCGGCCGCCGCCGACGTCGAAGGCGTCACCGACGCCGAAGACCGGGTCAGCGAGCTGGGCTGAGATGACCAGCGTTGCACGCCAATACGATTGCCTGCTGCTCGACCTGGATGGGACGTTGTTTCGCGGTCGCCGACCCACCGAGGGTGCCGTGCAGGCGCTGGCCGAGGTACGCAGCCGCGCGTTCTTCGTCACCAACAACGCGTCTCGCAGCGCAGCCGAGGTCGCGGCGCACCTGACCGAACTCGGTTTCACCGCTACCGCGGACGACGTCGCCACCAGCGCGCAGAGCGCGGCCCGGCTGCTGGCCGACCGGCTGCCGGCGGGGTCACCGGTGCTGATCGTGGGCACCGACGCACTGGCCGATGAGGTCAAGACGGTCGGGCTGCTACCGGTGCGCCGGTATGACGACGACCCGGCCGCCGTCGTCCAGGGCCTGTCGATGACCATCGGCTGGCCAGACCTCGCCGAGGCCGCGCTCGCCATCCGGTCCGGCGCGCTGTGGGTGGCAGCCAACGTCGATCCGACGCTGCCCACCGAGCGGGGCCTGCTGCCCGGGAACGGATCCATGGTCGCCGCGCTGCGCGCGGCCACCGGCGCCGAACCCCAGGTAGCCGGAAAGCCGGCGCCCGGGTTGCTCACCGACGCGGCGGCCAGGGGCGACTTTCGCGCCCCCCTGGTGGTCGGCGACCGGCTGGACACCGACATCGAGGGCGCCAATGCGGCCGACCTGCCCAGCCTGATGGTGCTCACCGGCGTCAGTTCGGCCCGGGACGCCGTGTACGCCGATCCCGTGCACCGGCCCACCTACATCGGCCACGACTTGCGCGCCCTGCACCAGGACGGCGCGCAGCTCGCGGTCGGGCCCCAGCCGGGCTGGCGCGTCGACGTCGACGGGCGGGCGGTCACCGTCAGCGGCGACGGGCCCGACGACGGCGACGGGCTCTCGATCGTGCGGGCGGTCGCCAGCGCGGTCTGGGGTGCGCCGTCGGACGGACGGCCGATCTGCATCGAGGCCGCCGACGACCGGGCCCGCACCGCGTTGCAACGCTGGTCTTTGGTGCGCAGCGACTGACGGATGACTAGCGTAAGAGCGCAATGACTACCGATCCTGAACAGATTCGCGCCGAAATCGACGCCCTGCTGGCCCGGCTGCCCGAGCCCGGGGCCCCGGAAAGCCCGGAGGGCCCGTCGCTCACGGAGCTCGAAGAAATAGCCCGCCGCCTTTCCGAGGCGCACGACGTGCTGCTTGCCGCGCTGGAGTCGGCGGAGAAGGGCTGAGTGCGCGCATGTCTCGCCGCGCCCGCGTCGACGCCGAGCTGGTTCGGCGCGGACTCGCGCGATCGCGCCAGCAGGCCGCCGAGTTGATCGGCGCCGGACGGGTCAGCATCGACGGCCTGCCGGCCCGCAAGCCCGGCACGGCCGTCGCCGTCACCGCGGCCCTGACCGTCGCCGACGACGGCGAGCGGGGCTGGGTCTCCCGCGGTGCGCACAAGCTGATCGGCGCCCTGGACACCTTCGGAATTCCGGTGGCGGGCCGCCGCTGCCTGGACGCGGGGGCGTCGACGGGTGGGTTCACCGAGGTCCTGCTGGATCGTGGAGCCGCCGAGGTGGTCGCGGTGGATGTCGGATACGGGCAGCTGGCGTGGTCGCTGCGCTGCGACCCGCGGGTCGTCGTCGTCGAGCGAACCAACGCCCGTGACCTGTCCCTCGAGGCGATCGGCGGGCCGGTCGACCTGATAGTGGCCGACCTGTCGTTCATTTCGCTGGCCACCGTGTTGCCCGCGCTGGCTGGATGTGCTTCCCCCACTGCGGATATCGTTCCCATGGTGAAGCCGCAGTTTGAGGTGGGCCGGGGCCAGGTGGGCGCCGGCGGTGTGGTGCACGACCCCGCCCTGCGTGCCGATGCCGTGCTGGCGGTGGCACGGCGCGCCTCCCAACTGGGCTGGCACCCCGTCGGGGTCACCGCAAGCCCGCTGCCCGGGCCCTCGGGCAATGTCGAATACTTTCTGTGGCTGCGCGGCCAGACGGGATTGGCGGATGACGAGTTGGTGGCGGCGGTGCAGCGCGCCGTGAGTGAGGGGCCGCAGTGAATCCGACGCCCGAGCATCGCACCGTGCTGCTGGTGGTCCACACCGGCCGCGAAGAAGCCACTGACACGGCGGCCCGTGTGCAGAAAGTATTGGGGGACAACGATATCGGGCTTCGCGTCCTGTCCGCCGAGGCGGTCGACCGCGGTTCGCTGCAGGTGGCTCCCGACGACATCCGGGCGATGGGTGTCGAAATACAGGTGGTCGACGCGGACCCGCAGGCGGCCGAAGGCTGCGAACTGGTGCTGGTACTCGGTGGGGACGGCACGTTCCTGCGCGCGGCCGAACTGGCCCGCAACGCCGGGATCCCCGTGCTGGGCGTCAACCTGGGCCGAATCGGTTTTCTGGCCGAGGCCGAGGCGGAGGCCATCGACAATGTGCTGGATCACGTTGTCGCCAAGGACTACCGGGTCGAGAACCGCCTGACGCTGGACGTGGTCGTGCGGGCGGGCGGCCGCGAAATCGAGCGCGGATGGGCGCTCAACGAAGTCAGCCTGGAGAAGGGCCCGCGACTGGGCGTATTGGGGGTGGTCGTCGAGATCGACGGCCGGCCGGTGTCGGCGTTCGGGTGCGACGGAGTGCTGGTGTCGACGCCCACCGGGTCAACCGCCTACGCGTTCTCCGCGGGTGGCCCGGTGTTATGGCCGGACCTGGAGGCAATCTTGGTGGTGCCCAACAACGCTCACGCGTTGTTCGGCCGGCCGATGGTCACCAGCCCCGACGCCACGATCGCGATCGAGATCGAGGCGGATGGTCACGACGCCCTGGTGTTCTGCGACGGCCGCCGCGAAATGCTGATCCCGGCCGGCAGCCGGATCGAGGTAAGGCGTTGCGACACGCCGGTGAAATGGGCGCGACTGGACAGCGCGCCGTTCACCGACCGGTTGGTGCGCAAGTTCCGCTTGCCTGTCACCGGGTGGCGTGGAAAGTAGATGCTGACTGAGATCCGCATCGAGTCGCTGGGCGCCATCAGCGCGGCGGTCGGGGAGTTCGACCGGGGCCTGACGGTGCTGACCGGCGAGACCGGCACCGGCAAGACGATGGTGGTGACCGGGCTGCACCTGCTCGGCGGCGCCCGCGCCGACGCGACCCGAGTGCGGTCGGGAGCCGACCGCGCGGTCGTCGAAGGCCGTTTCATCACAACGGATCTCGAGGACGTCGCGGTCGCGCAGCTGGACGAGATGCTGGACGCGTCGGGAGCGGAGCGCGACGAGGACGGCAGCGTTATCGCGTTGCGCTCGGTCAGCCGCGAGGGGCCTTCGCGGGCCTATCTCGGCGGTCGCAGCGTGCCCGCCAAGTCGCTGGGCGACTTCACCGCCGAGTTGCTCACGCTGCACGGGCAGAACGACCAGCTGCGGCTGATGCGGCCCGAGGAGCAACGCGGCGCGCTGGACCGGTTCGCGAAATCCGGCCCGGCGCTCGAGCGCTACCGCAAACTGCGCGACGAGTGGCTCACCGCGCGGCATAACCTGGTCGACCGCCGAAACCGCATGCGCGAGCTCACCCTCGAGTCAGACCGACTCAACTTCGCGCTCAACGAGATTGACACCGTCGACCCGCAGCCGGGCGAGGACGATGCGCTGGTCGCCGACATCGTGCGGCTCTCCGAACTGGACACGTTGCGCGAGGCCGCGATCACCGCGCACGCGGCGCTCTCCGGGGCGCCCGACGACGCGGAGGCCTCCGGCCACAGCGCCGCCGACAGGCTGGGGCGGGCCCGGGCCGCCCTGGAATCGACCGATGACGCGAAGCTGCGGGCGCTGGCCGGGCAGGTCGGTGAGGCGCTCACGGTGGTCGCCGACGCGGCCGGCGAACTCAGCGGCTTCTTGGACGAGCTGCCGGTCGACGCCAGCGCGCTGGAAGCCAAGCTGGCTCGGCAGGCCGAACTGCGCACGCTCACCCGCAAGTACGCCGCGGACGTCGACGGGGTGCTCCGCTGGGCCGAGGAGTCGCGCCAACGACTGGCCCAGCTCGACGTCTCCGAGGAAGGTCTGACGGCGCTGGCCGCGCGGGTCGACGAGCTCGCGCGTGAGTTAGCCCAAGCCGCAGTCGATCTCAGCGGCATCCGGCGCAAAGCCGCCAAGCGGCTCGCCAAGGAGATCACCGCCGAGCTGGCCGGGCTGGCGATGGCCGACGCGCAATTCACCATCGACGTCAGCAATGATGTGGCCGCCGACAAGGACGACCCGGCCGCGCTCGTGCTGCCGTCGGGCGAGCTGGCCCGGGCCGGTGCCGACGGCGTCGATCAGGTTGAGTTCGGTTTCGCGGCGCACCGCGGGATGGACCAGTTGCCGCTGGCCAAGAGCGCCTCCGGCGGCGAGCTGTCCCGGGTGATGCTGGCATTAGAGGTCGTGCTGGCCGCTTCGGCGGCGGGCACCACCATGGTGTTCGACGAGGTCGACGCCGGCGTCGGCGGCCGGGCCGCGGTGCAGATCGGGCGGCGGTTGGCGCGGCTGGCGCGCACCCATCAGGTCATCGTGGTCACGCATCTGCCGCAGGTCGCGGCGTACGCCGACGTGCACCTGGTGGTGCACAGCGCCGGGCCCAAGGGGACCAGCGTGGTGCGGCGGGTGGCCGGCGACGAGCGGGTCGCCGAGCTGGCGCGGATGATGGCCGGGTTGGGCGAGTCCGACAGCGGCCGTGCGCACGCCCGCGAACTTCTCGATGCGGCACAGAAAGATGAGATCTAACCGTCGGGAACACTTAATACAGATGTGACTAATGGGACTCTAGATAACTTCTGAGGCTGATGTTACGGCGCGCCTCCACGCGTGCCCCTTGCATCACCGACAGAATCGCCCCCATGAAGATGTCAGGCCTGCTAACCCGTAACACCACCCGGCCGGGCCTTGTCGGCACCGCCCGGGTGGACCGGAATATCGACCGATTGCTGCGCAGGGTGTGCCCCGGCGACATCGTGGTGCTCGACGTCCTGGATTTGGACCGCATCACGGCGGACGCCCTGGTGGAGGCCGATATCGCCGCGGTTGTCAACGCCTCGCCGTCGGTCTCGGGCCGCTATCCCAACATGGGACCGGAGGTGCTGGTCAACAACGGGGTCACCCTGATCGACGAGACCGGGCCGGACACCTTCAAGAAGGTGAAGGACGGCGCCAAGATCCGGCTGCACGAAGGCGGGGTGTACTCCGGTGACCGCAGGCTGGTCCGCGGCACCGAGCGCACCGACCATGACATCGCCGACCTGATGCGGGAGGCCAAGAGCGGCCTGTCCGCCCACCTGGAGGCGTTCGCGGGCAACACAATCGAGTTCATCAAGAGCGAAAGCCCGCTGTTGATCGACGGCATCGGCATTCCCGACATCGACGTCGACGTGCGCCGCCGGCATGTGGTGATCGTCGCCGACGAGCCCGGCGCCGAGGAGGATCTGAAGTCCCTCAAGCCGTTCATCAAGGAGTACCAGCCGGTGCTCTTCGGCGTGGGCAGCGGCGCGGACGTCTTGCGCAAGGCGGGTTATCGCCCCCAGGTCATCGTCGGCGACCCCGACCAGATCAGTACCGATGCCCTCAAGTGCGGCGCCCAGGTCGTCCTGCCCGCCGACGCCGACGGCCACGCGCCGGGCCTGGAGCGCATCCAGGACCTCGGCGTCGGGGCGATGACCTTCCCGGCCGCGGGTTCGGCGATCGACCTGGCCCTGCTGCTGGCCGATCACCACGGCGCCGCGCTGCTCGTGACCGCCGGCCACACCGCCAACATCGAGACGTTCTTCGACCGGACGCGTGCGCACAGCAACCCCTCGACGTTCCTGACCAGGCTTCGGGTGGGGGAGAAGGTGGTGGACGCCAGGGCCGTGGCCACCCTGTACCGCAACCACATCTCGGCGGGCGCCATCGCGCTGCTCGCGCTGACGATGCTGATCGCGGTCATCGTCGCCCTCTGGGTGTCCCGCACCGACGGCGTGGTGCTGCACTGGGTCACCGACTACTGGAACCACTTCTCCCTCTGGGTTCAGCACTTGGTGAGCTAGGGCCGAAGATGATCTCGCTACGTCAACACGCTTTATCGCTGGCCGCCGTGTTTCTGGCGTTGGCCGTGGGAGTCGTGCTCGGTTCCGGCTTCCTGTCCGACACCCTGCTGTCCAGCCTGCGTGACGAGAAGCGGGACCTGCACACCCAGATCAACGGACTCAACGACCAGAAGAACGTGCTTAACGAAAAGCTCAGCGCGGCAAACAATTTCGACACCCAACTGGTCGGCCGGATCGTGCACGACGCGCTCGGCGGCAAGTCGGTCGTGGTGTTCCGCACCCCGGACGCCAAAGACGACGACGTGGCCGCGGTGTCGAAGTTCATCGGCCAGGCCGGCGGCGCAGTGACCGGAACCGTGTCGTTGACGAGCGAGTTCGTCGAGGCCAATTCCGCGGAGAAGCTGCAGACCGTGGTGAACTCGTCGATCCTGCCCGCCGGTCAGCAGCTGAGCACCAAGCTCGTCGACCAGGGCTCGCAGGCCGGCGACCTGATGGGCATCGCGCTGCTGATCAACGCCAACCCGACGGTCCCGCCGGTTGACGAGCCCCAGCGCGACACAGTGCTGGCGGCGCTGCGCGACACGGGTTTCATCACCTATCAGCCGAGCGATCACCTGGGCGCGGCGAATGCCGCGCTGATCGTCACCGGCGGCGCGCTTCCCCAGGACGCCGGCAACCAGGGCGTCAGCGTCGCCCGGTTCGCCGCCGCGCTGGCGCCGCACGGCTCGGGCACGCTGCTGGCTGGGCGGGACGGCTCGGCGACCGGTGGCGCGGCGGTCGCCGTGATGCGCGCCGACGCCGGGATGAACTCCGCGGTCAGCACCGTGGACGACGTCGACACCGCACCAGGCCGCATCACCGCGGTGCTGGGCCTGCACGACCTGATGAACGGCGGCCACGCCGGTCAGTACGGCACCGGTCACGGCGCGACATCGATCACGGTGCCTCAGTAGCGGGCGTGTTCGCCGCGACACTTCGGTCGTGGATGTTAGGGTGGGTTTCCGTGGGTCGGCAGGCCCTACTAGTTATTCGCTAGCAACTTCGACGCCCTGCCCGTCTTCACGGAGGCCGCCTGTGCGAAAGCACCCGCAAACCGCCACCAAGCACCTCTTCGTCAGCGGGGGCGTCGCGTCCTCTCTGGGTAAAGGTCTTACCGCTAGCAGCCTCGGTCAGCTACTGACGGCCCGCGGGTTGTACGTGACGATGCAAAAGCTCGATCCGTACCTCAACGTCGACCCGGGCACCATGAACCCGTTCCAGCACGGCGAGGTGTTCGTCACCGAGGACGGCGCCGAGACCGACCTCGATGTCGGCCACTACGAGCGGTTTCTGGATCGCGACCTATCCGGCTCGGCGAATGTCACGACGGGCCAAGTGTATTCGACGGTCATCGCCAAGGAGCGCCGCGGCGAATACCTCGGTGACACCGTGCAGGTGATCCCGCACATCACCGACGAGATCAAGAGCCGGATCATGGCGATGGCCCAGCCGGACGCCCAGGGCAACCGCCCGGACGTGGTCATCACCGAAATCGGCGGCACCGTCGGCGATATCGAATCGCAGCCGTTCCTGGAGGCGGCGCGCCAGGTCCGCCACGACCTGGGCCGGGAGAACGTTTTCTTCCTGCACGTCTCGCTGGTGCCGTACCTGGCTCCGTCGGGCGAACTCAAGACCAAGCCCACCCAGCACTCGGTGGCCGCGCTGCGCAGCATCGGTATCACCCCGGACGCGCTGATCCTGCGCTGCGACCGGGACGTCCCCGAAGCGCTGAAGAACAAGATCGCGCTGATGTGTGACGTCGACATCGACGGCGTCATCTCCACCCCGGACGCACCGTCGATCTACGACATCCCGAAGCGGCTGCACCGCGAGGAACTCGACGCGTACGTGGTGCGCCGGCTGAACCTGCCGTTCCGCGACGTCGACTGGACCGAGTGGGACGACCTGCTGCGCAGGGTGCACGAGCCGCACGAGACCGTACGAATTGCCTTGGTGGGCAAGTACGTTGAACTCTCCGACGCCTACCTGTCGGTCACCGAGGCGCTGCGTGCCGGTGGGTTCAAGCACCACGCCAAGGTGGAGATGCAATGGGTGGCCTCCGACAACTGCGAGACGGCGGCGGGCGCGGCGGCGGCGCTGGGCGACGTGCACGGCGTGCTGATCCCGGGCGGCTTCGGCATCCGCGGGATCGAGGGCAAGATCGGCGCCATCCGCTACGCACGGTCGCGTGGGCTGCCGGTGCTGGGCCTGTGCCTCGGCCTGCAATGCATCGTGATCGAGGCCGCGCGCACTGCGGGGCTCGACCAGGCCAACTCTGCCGAGTTCGACCCCGAGACGCCGGATCCCGTCATCTCCACGATGGCCGACCAGGTCGACGCCGTGGCGGGCCAGGCCGATCTGGGTGGCACTATGCGGCTGGGTGCCTATCCCGCCGTCCTGCAGCCGGATTCGATCGTCGCCCGGGCGTACGGCACCACGCAGGTATCGGAGCGGCACCGGCACCGCTACGAGGTCAACAACTCCTATCGGGACAAGATCGCCGAGAGCGGCCTGCGGTTCTCCGGAACCTCGCCCGACGGGCATCTGGTGGAGTTCGTCGAATACCCACCGGAGGTGCATCCGTTCATCGTCGGGACCCAGGCTCACCCGGAGCTCAAGAGCCGGCCCACCCGGCCGCACCCGTTGTTCGTCGCCTTCGTCGGGGCGGCCCTCGACTACCAGTCAGGCGAGCTGCTGCCGGTGGAGATCCCCGAGCACGGCTCCAACGGCAACCAGCAGCGGGACGGCGTCAGCCAGTCGTTACCTGAGCCCGCGACCCGTGGCTGAACACGATTTCGAGACGGCGTCATCCAAAACGCTGTACACGGGAAAGATTTTCGCGCTGCGCAGTGACCAGGTCCGAATGCCGGGCGGTACCACCGCGATTCGTGAAGTCGTCGAGCACTACGGGGCCGTCGCCATCGTGGCGTTGAACGAGGACGACAACATCGCGATGGTCTACCAATACCGCCACGCGTTCGGCCGGCGATTGTGGGAGCTTCCGGCCGGGTTGCTGGATGTGGTGGGGGAGCCGCCGCAGCAGACGGCGGCCCGAGAACTCCAGGAGGAGGCCGGCCTGCAGGCCGGCACGTGGCAGGTGCTGGTCGACCTGAATTCCGCACCGGGCTTCAGTGACGAATCGGTGCGCGTGTATCTGGCCACCGAGCTGACCGAAGTGGCGCGGCCGGAGGCGCATCACGAGGAAGCCGACATGACGATGCGCTGGGTTCCCGTCGCCGAGGCGGTCCGCCAGGTGTTCAGCGGTGAGATCGTGAATTCCATTGCGATTGCCGGGATTTTGGCCGCCCACGTGGTAACCGAGGGCGTCGCCGAACCGCGGCCGGTGGACAGCCCGTGGACCGACAAGCCCACGGCGTTCGTCGCGCGGAAGGCCAAACAATGACAACGGTGGCCCTGGACACCCAAGTGCAGGACTACCTCGACCACCTCACGATCGAACGGGGCGTCGCGGCGAACACCCTCAGCTCCTATCGTCGCGACCTGCGCCGCTACGCCAAGCACCTGTCGGACCGCGGAATTCACGACATCGCCAAGGTAGGCGAGGACGACGTGAGCGAATTCCTGGTCGCGTTGCGTCGCGGCGACCCCGACTCGGGAAGCCCGGCGCTGTCCGCGGTGTCGGCGGCGCGGGCCCTGATCGCGGTGCGCGGCCTACACCGGTTCGCCGCGGCCGAAGGCCTCGCCGACCTGGACGTGGCGCGCGCGGTCCGCCCTCCCACCCCGGGCCGCCGGCTCCCCAAGAGCCTGACCATCGACCAGGTGCTGGCGCTACTGGACGGCACGGGAGGCGACAGCGCTTCCGACGGCCCGCTCACGCTGCGCAACCGGACGCTGCTGGAACTCCTGTATTCGACCGGGGCGCGCATCTCCGAGGCCGTCGGGCTCGACGTCGACGACATCGACACCCGGGCCAGGTCGGTACTGCTGCGCGGCAAGGGCGGCAAGCAGCGGCTGGTGCCGATCGGGCGGCCCGCCGTGCACGCGCTGGACGCCTATCTGGTGCGCGGCCGGCCGGACCTGGCCCGTCGCGGCCGCGGCATGCCGGCCATCTTCCTCAATGTGCGCGGCGGGCGGCTGTCGCGGCAAAGCGCGTGGCAGGTGCTGCAGGACGCCGCCGGGCGCGCCGGGATCACGTCGGGCGTGTCGCCGCACATGCTGCGGCACTCGTTCGCGACCCACCTGCTCGAGGGCGGCGCCGACGTGCGGGTGGTGCAGGAGTTGCTGGGACATGCCTCGGTGACGACGACGCAGATCTACACGATGGTCACCGTCCACGCGCTGCGTGAGGTGTGGGCCGGGGCCCATCCGCGCGCGCAGTAATTGGGATCGGTAGCAAAGCGGGGGCGACAGGGTCATCGCTATGCCACACAATCAAGCCATGAAGAAGAAGATCGCCGGGGCGCTGCTATCGGGCGGCCTCGCGATCGCCGGATTGGGATTCTCCGCGGCGACCGCTCACGCGGACAACGGTTTCGGTCCGCACCACTGGTGCCCGGGACAGCGACACGATCCACGGACGGGGCCGGGCGATGTGGTCTGGGACTGGAACGTCTGCCACACCTTTTATTTCACCAACTACGCGATGGGCAACGTCCCGCTCGCCTACAACGGCAAGACGTCGGACGTCTGGGACGGCGACAATCCGCCGCCGGAGGCCATCACCCCTCGGCAGTGCCCGCCGATCGCATTCATGTGCCCGTGAGGCCGAGCTGACCTAGCCCAGGTACTCGGACTCCAGCACCAGGTCGGACACCAGCGACTGGTATTCCAGGTGCGCCTTGTGCTCGACGGTGTTCCATTGCTTGCCCTGCTGCTGGCGCATGTACTCGCGGTACTTCGGGGCGCCCGGCACCCGCACGTTGTCGGCGACCACGATCGCGCCCGGGCGCAGCCAGCCGCGCGCCATGATGCTGTGCAGGTCGTTCAGGTAGGCGTCCTTGTCGTGGTCGAGAAACGCGAAGTCGAGGGCGCCGGGCGCGAACCCGTGCTCGTCGGCCAGCGCGTCCAGGGTGCGCCCGCCGTCACCGATGGTGCCGACGACACACGTCACCCGGTCGGCGACGCCGGCGTGGGCCCAGATCCGCCGGGCGTTGGCGGCGTTGGCCTCGGCGAGTTCGACGGAGTACACCGTGGCGTTCGGGGCGGCGCGGGCGATGCGCAACGCGCCGTATCCGACGTAGGTGCCCAACTCCAGCGCCACCGCCGGGTCGGCGCGGCGCACCGCGGCGTCGAGGAGTTGCCCCTTCTCGTCGCCGACGTTGATCAGCATCGACTTCTCGTACGCGAACTTGTCGATGGTGGCCAGCACGTCGTCGATGTCGCCGGACCTGGCGTTCCGCAGGACGTAGTCCACCGCGGCGGCTTCGCGTCCGTCGCCGATCTGACCCGTCGTGGTGATGTTGCGCGCCCCCGTCGCCATCCGCCAGACCGACCATCGCAGCAGAGGGATTCGTCGCTTGAGGTCCATGAAGCACCACGATAGGCGGCATCGAGGGCAACTGCTGGTGCTGGTGGGACGCATGTGACTCGTTGCAGGTTAGCGGCCATATTCGCTGGTGAAACGCCCTGCGGGTCGCCCGGCTTCGGCGCGTCAACCGGTTAGACTTTCGGTCGATGTTCACCTTCCGCACACCCCCGCCATGACCGAGCAGCCGGACAGCGGTGTCGAGCTCGGTCTGACCGGGCGGCCGCCGCGGGCGATCCCGGAACCGCAGCCGCGCACCTCGCACGGCCCGGCGAAGGTCGTCGCGATGTGCAACCAGAAGGGCGGCGTCGGGAAGACCACGTCGACGATCAACCTGGGCGCCGCGCTCGCCGAATACGGCCGGCGGGTGCTGCTGGTGGACATGGACCCGCAGGGTGCGCTGTCCGCCGGGCTCGGCGTCCCGCACTACGAGCTGGAGAAGACCATCCACAACGTGCTGGTCGAGCCGCGTGTGTCGATCGACGATGTGCTGATGCAAACCCGGATCAAGTATTTGGACCTGGTGCCCAGCAACATCGACCTGTCCGCCGCCGAGATCCAGCTGGTCAATGAGGTGGGCCGCGAGCAGACGCTGGGCCGGGCCTTGCATCCGGTGCTGGACCGCTACGACTACGTCCTGATCGATTGCCAGCCGTCGCTGGGGTTGCTCACCGTGAACGGTCTGGCCTGCTCGGACGGCGTGGTGATCCCCACCGAATGCGAGTTCTTCTCACTGCGCGGCCTGGCCCTGCTGACGGACACCGTCGACAAGGTGCGCGACCGGCTCAACCCCAAGCTGGAAATCAGCGGGATCCTGCTCACCCGGTATGACCCGCGCACCGTGAACTCGCGTGAGGTGATGGCCCGGGTGGTGGAGCGGTTCGGTGACCTGGTGTTCGACACCGTCATCACCCGGACCGTCCGATTCCCGGAGACCAGCGTGGCCGGCGAGCCCATCACCACCTGGGCCCCGCGCTCTACGGGTGCCGTCGCCTACCGCGCCCTGGCCCGCGAGTTCATCGACCGATTCGGCGCGTGACGGCCAGCGCGAACGGTGAGGCGCCACCCAAGAACGGTTTTCAAGTCCGCCTGACCAACTTCGAGGGGCCGTTCGATCTGCTGCTGCAGCTGATCTTCGCCCACCGCCTCGACGTCACCGAGGTGGCGCTGCATCAGGTCACCGACGACTTCATCGCCTACACCCGCGCGATCGGCTCCCAGCTCGACCTGGAGGAGACGACCGCGTTCCTGGTGGTCGCCGCGACTCTGCTCGACCTCAAGGCCGCCCGGTTGTTGCCCGCCGGCCAGATCGACGACGAAGAGGACCTGGCGCTGCTGGAGGTGCGCGACCTGCTGTTCGCCCGGCTGCTGCAGTACCGCGCGTTCAAGCACGTCGCGGAGATGTTCGCCGAGCTGGAGGCCACGGCCCTGCGCAGCTACCCGCGCGCCGTGGCGCTGGAGGACCGGTTCACCGAGCTGCTGCCGGAGGTGATGCTGGGCGTCGACGCCGAACGGTTCGCCCAGATCGCCGCGATCGCGTTCAGCCCGCGTCCCGCGCCGCCGACGGTGGCCATCGGGCACCTGCACGAGGTGCAGGTATCGGTGCCTGAGCAGGCCAAGAAGTTGCTGGCGATCCTGGAGTCTCGCGGCAGCGGCCACTGGGCGACGTTTTCCGAGCTGGTCGCCGACTGCGAGGCGCCGATGGAGGTCGTCGGGCGCTTCCTGGCGCTGCTCGAGTTGTATCGGAGCCGGGCGGTAGCATTCGACCAGTCGGAGCCCCTTGGCGTGCTCCAGATTTCTTGGACCGGGGAACGTCCGGCCAGCGAAGCCTTGGTAGAAGTGCGGGACGAATAGATGACTGAGTACGAGCCCGACGTCGATCTCGACGCGGGTATCCCGGAGATCGCCGAGGCGGCACCCATGGACGCCGAGGAACTCGGCTCCGTGCTGGAGGCGCTGCTGCTGGTGGTCGACACCCCGGTCACCGCCGAGGCACTGGGCTCGGCCACGCAGCAACCCGTCTACCGCGTCGCCGCCCGGCTGCAGCAGATGGCCGATGAACTCACCGAACGCGGCAGCGGCATCGATTTGCGCCAAACCAGCGAGGGCTGGCGGATGTACACCCGCTCGCGATTCGCGCCATACGTGGAGAAGCTGCTGCTGGATGGCGCGCGGTCCAAGCTGACCCGGGCGGCGCTGGAAACCCTGGCCGTGGTGGCCTACCGCCAGCCGGTGACGCGGGCGCGCGTGAGCGCGGTCCGCGGAGTCAACGTGGATGCCGTCATGCGCACGCTGTTGGCGCGCGGCTTGATCACCGAGGCCGGGGTCGACGACGACACGGGCGCGGTCACGTTCGCGACCACCGACCTGTTCCTGGAGCGGTTGGGGTTGACGTCGCTCGCCGACCTTCCCGACATCGCCCCGCTGCTGCCCGACGTCGACACGATCGAGGATCTGAGCGAATCCCTGGACAGTGAGCCGCGTTTCATCAAGCTGTCGGGCGGTCGGGCGCCCGAGCATGCGCTGACGTTCGACGTGGACCAGGATTGATGGTCGAGACTGAGGGGATCCGCCTGCAAAAGGTGTTGTCCCAAGCCGGAATTGCGTCGCGCCGGGCCGCCGAGAAGTTGATCATCGACGGCCGCGTCGAGGTCGACGGGCAGGTGGTGACCGAGCTGGGCACCCGGGTCGACCCCGACGCCTCGGTGATCCGTGTCGACGGCGCCAGGGTGATCCTCGACGAGTCGCTGGTGTACCTGGCGCTGAACAAGCCGCGTGGCATGCACTCGACCATGTCGGACGATCGCGGCCGGCCATGCATCGGCGACCTGGTGGAACGCAAGGTGCGCGGCAACAAGAACCTCTTTCACGTCGGGCGGTTGGACGCCGACACCGAGGGCCTGATCCTGCTGACCAACGACGGCGAGCTGGCGCACCGGCTGATGCATCCCTCCCATGAGGTGCCCAAGACGTACCTGGCGACGGTGACCGGGTCGGTGCCGCACGGGCTGGGCAAAAGACTCAAGGCGGGAATCGAATTGGACGACGGCCCCGCGCGCGTCGACGAATTCGCCGTGGTGGACGCCATTCCGGGCAAGACGCTGGTGCGGGTGGTGTTGCACGAGGGGCGCAATCGCATCGTGCGCCGGCTGCTGGCCGCGGTCGGCTTTCCGGTGGAGGCGCTGGTGCGCACCGACATCGGACCGGTGTCGCTGGGCAAGCAGCGGCCGGGCAGCTTCCGTGCGCTGAACCAGGGCGAGGTCGGGCAGCTCTACAAGGCGGTCGGCCTGTGAGTGCTGATGTGGTCGTTGCCATCGACGGACCCGCCGGGACCGGAAAGTCATCGGTATCAAGGGGATTGGCGCGCGCGCTGGGAGCCCGCTACCTGGACACCGGTGCGATGTACCGGATGGTGACCCTGGCGGTACTGCGCGCGGGCGTCGACCCGACTGACGCCGAAGCCGTCGGGCGCATCGGGTCGACGGCGCAGCTGTCGGTGGACTACCACCCCGAGGGTGGCCGCTACTTCCTTGCGGGAGAAGATGTTTCGGTCGAGATCCGCGGCGACGAGGTCACCCGCGCGGTGTCGGCGGTGTCGTCGGTCCCTGCCGTGCGCGCCCGACTCGTTGGGCTGCAGCGCGAAATGGCCGGGGGGTCCGGCAGCGTCGTCGTCGAGGGACGCGACATCGGAACCGTTGTCCTGCCCGACGCTCCCGTGAAGATCTTCCTGACCGCGTCGGCCGAAACCCGCGCGCGGCGCCGCAACGACCAGAACGTCGCGGCCGGGCTGCCCGGCGACTACGACGCGGTGCTGGCCGATGTCCGACGGCGCGATCATCTGGATTCCACCCGGGCGGTGTCGCCGCTGCGCGCCGCGGCGGACGCGGTGGTGGTGGACACCAGCGAGATGACGGAGGCGCAGGTGATCGACCACCTGCTGGAGCTGGTCGAGCAGCGAAGCGGGGCGGTGCGGTGACTTCCGATGGCACCTGGACCGATGAAAGCGATTGGGAATCGGTCGAATCCGGGCTCGATGAGCTGGCCGAGGCCGGTCCCGCGCCCGTCGTGGCGGTGGTCGGGCGGCCCAACGTCGGCAAGTCGACGTTGGTCAACCGGATCCTTGGCCGGCGCGAGGCGGTGGTGCAGGACATTCCCGGGGTGACCCGCGACCGCGTGTCCTACGACGCGCTCTGGACCGGCCGCCGGTTCGTCGTGCAGGACACCGGCGGGTGGGAACCCGACGCCAAGGGCCTGCAACAGTTGGTGGCCGAACAGGCGTCGGTGGCCATGCGCACCGCCGATGCGGTGATCCTGGTGGTCGACGCCACGGTCGGCGCCACGGCGGCCGACGAGGCGGCCGCCCGCATCCTGTTGCGCTCGGGCAAACCAGTCTTCTTGGCCGCCAACAAGGTTGACAGCGAGAAGGGCGAAGCCGATGCGGCGGGGCTGTGGTCGCTGGGCCTCGGCGAGCCGCACGCCGTCAGCGCGATCCACGGTCGTGGCGTCGCCGACCTGCTCGACGAGGTGCTGGCCGCGCTGCCGGAGGTGTCCGAGGCGGCGCCCGCACCGGGCGGCCCGCGACGCGTCGCGCTGGTCGGCAAACCCAATGTGGGGAAGAGCTCGCTGCTGAACAAGCTGGCCGGGGACGAGCGTTCGGTGGTGCACGATGTCGCCGGGACGACCGTGGACCCGGTGGACTCGCTGATCGAATTGGGCGGCAAGGTGTGGCGATTCGTCGACACCGCGGGCCTGCGACGCAAGGTCGGCCAGGCCAGCGGGCACGAGTTCTACGCCTCGGTGCGCACCCACTCGGCGATCGACTCGGCCGAGGTGGTGGTGGTGCTGATCGACGGCTCGCAGCCGCTGACCGAACAGGATCAGCGCGTGCTGTCGATGGTCATCGAGGCCGGCCGGGCGCTGGTGCTGGCCTTCAACAAGTGGGATCTGGTGGACGAGGACCGGCGCGAATTGCTGGAGCGCGAGATCGACCGCGAGCTGGTGCAGCTGCGCTGGGCGCAGCGGGTGAACATCTCCGCCCGGACGGGCCGCGCGGTGCAGAAGCTGGTGCCCGCGATGGAGACCGCGTTGGCGTCGTGGGATATGCGTATTCCGACGGGTCCGTTGAATGCGTGGCTCAAA
The DNA here is from genome assembly GCF_001665645.1 of Mycobacterium sp. 852002-30065_SCH5024008. Taxonomy (NCBI): domain Bacteria; kingdom Bacillati; phylum Actinomycetota; class Actinomycetes; order Mycobacteriales; family Mycobacteriaceae; genus Mycobacterium; species Mycobacterium sp. 852002-30065_SCH5024008. The sequence continues at coordinate 28,720 of NZ_LZSZ01000092.1, forward strand.
GAGTTGGTGGCGGCGACGCCGCCTCCCGTGCGCGGAGGCAAGCAGCCGCGCATCCTGTTCGCCACCCAGGCCACCGCCCGCCCACCGACGTTCGTGCTGTTCACCACGGGGTTCTTGGAGGCCGGCTACCGGCGCTTCCTGGAGCGGCGGCTGCGCGAGGCCTTCGGTTTCGAGGGCAGCCCTATCCGGATCAACGTGCGGGTGCGCGAAAAGCGGGGCACCAAGCGGCGCTGAGCTTTGGATCTTTGGTCTCCATCGGAGTCAGTCGGCGGCTTTCAAGCTTGATAACACCAGCCGCGAATCGCGTTTGCGATTCGCCTCATGGTCGCCGAATCGTACTGTGCGCACGGCCGCGCAGCGGTTCTACGGCCGCGAGGCCGAACTCGCCGGGGCGCTGCTGAACTGGGTCGACGAGGTCGCCGCCCGGTTGGGGAAGGTCGATTAGGGGAGTAGCGGGTCGTCTACGGTAGGCTTTCGACCTGCTGCCGCCGATGCGGGCGGCATCCGGGCTGTGGCGCAGTTTGGTAGCGCACTTGACTGGGGGTCAAGTGGTCGCAGGTTCAAATCCTGTCAGCCCGACCAAAGGTCAGAGCGCATTTTGGTTCCGAGCCCCCAGAGCGGCTGTGGTTGCTACCCCCGACGCAATTGAGCGAAGCCGCTTGGACTGACCGGGCTTACGACGGTGGGGGTGGCACTACCGGTTCGCACGCGTTGGGTCCCGGGTTCCACCAGTTGCCAGGACCGCAATCCGGCGGTGGCGGCGGCGTTACGGGTTGGCAGGCGTTGGCTCCCGGGTTCCACCAGTTGCCAGGACCACAATCCGGGGGTTCAGCCGAGCTCATCCCCGGAGAGACCGCTGCCATGTAGGTCATGGGCGCTAACGCCACCGCGACGGCGCCCACCACGCGGCGAACACGAATTCTCATCGAAGGCCCTCCCATCAAGAAGTATGAGACCTCAAGCATTGACCCTGACCCGGAGTTTTAAACTGCCCGGCTCGCTTCGGCGCCGCACTCGCCGATCGGGGGCAAATCTCAGCAAACGACCATCCGGGACGGTTTCCGGTATTCGCTACCGCCGCGTGTCCATTCAGGAACTCTCCCTGAGCCGTGCTCAAAACGGGCGACAACACTGACTCGGGGCCCAATGTGACGAACTCTTACCGGTGAAAGTGATGCGCGTCATAGCCTGACCAGCGTCAATTAGGGCATCCTAACCGCCGTTCGTTTGTGTATCTAACGGCTGGGAGTGCGATGGCCAACCTTGACTTCGCCTATGACCTGACCCTCGACGAGGCGCGTCGACGCAGCGCGGTACTCGAAGCGATAGGCGAGGACTGGGATCCTGTCGCCGTGCTCGCCGAGGAACAGCAGGCCTACGACATGCTGTATTCGAATCTGGACGCGGAGCAGCAGCGGGTCTACGACGAGCTGGTCCGCGCCGGCGTCCTGCCCTCACGGACGGCTGATCGTGTTACCGATTGATCCGACCGCCGACCGTAGCCGCCGCGCATGGCTGCCTTGCCCGCGCTGCGATCACCGCGCCAACTGTGGTGATTGCCGGGACCGGCGAAACTGCGATACGCACTGGCAGTACCTGCTGAGCAACAGGGGAACGCTGGTGCACCTACAGTGCTCGGATTGCGGTCATCTCTGGTCGACCGACACGCATAACCGCACGCGCCGGCGCACCGCCTGAACCCCCGTAGATCACAGCCCGAGCCAAGCGATGCGCTGAGGCCGAGGGGATGATGACCCCATGGACGCTGAACTGCAACGCTGGCTGGCGGCCGGGGAGTACTTCGACTACCTCGGCTTCGACATTTTCTACCGCGTAGAGGGCAGCGGGCCTCCGCTGCTGCTGATCCACGGTTATCCGTTCAATTCCTTTGACTGGGCGCGGATCTGGCCGGCACTGTCGCAACGGTTCACCGTCATCGCACCGGACATGATCGGCATGGGGTTCTCCGAGAAACCGGTGGCCTACGAGTACTCGGTGGGGGACCACGCCGACATGCACGAAGGGTTGTTGGCCCACTTGAACATCCGCAACGTGCACATCCTGGCCCACGACATCGGCGATTCGGTGGGCCAGGAGATGTTGGCTCGTCATGAGTTCGGTCAGCAAGCCTATGGCGCGCTGCGCATCGACTCCATCACCTGGCTCAACGGAGGAATGTTCATCGAGGCATACAAGCCCAGAACGGCGCAGAAGCTGATGTCTGGCACCCCGTTGGGTGACGTATTCAGTCACGTGCAGGGCAGTCCGGTATCCCGCCGGCTTCTGGAGCCCACGCTGCGCGAAATGTTCGGCCCGAACACCAAGCCGACCCGGCACATGATGGACGTGTTCAACCAGATCTTGGACTACAACGATGGCCGTCGGGTGCTGCACAAAGTCGGCCGTTTCATCAACGATCGCTACACGCACCGAAACCGGTGGGTGCGGGCCATGCGGCAGACCGCGGTCCCCATGCGGTTGATCGATGGGCCGGTCGACCCCAACTCCGGTGCTCACATGGCGCGTCGCTATGCCGAGGTGATACCCGAACCGAATGTGGTGATGCTCGCCGACGACATCGGACACTGGCCGCAACTCGAGGCACCCGATGCGGTGTTGACGCACTTCCTCGCCCACATCGACCGCGTCGCCACGGGCTGAACTGCTCGTCGTCGGGAAAGCGGTGAGTCAGCCGTGATGCGGTGGTCGCTCGTCGCGGAGCCGGCCCTCGTCCGACGCCGCGCGCATCTGCTCCTCGTCGCCGTACCTCTCCAAATCCTCCGGCGTGGTGCGCACCCGCGGGGGCTTCGGTTCGGCCGGTGGTCGGTTTGGGGCTTCGGTGGACACGAGGCGATTATCCGCCCACCGGTCTACGGCTGAAAGGCCGGAAGAATAGTGCCGGAATCGCGTATCTCCCAGATGCTGGCTTTGGTGATCCCGTCGAAGTTGATCTTGTTCAACGTTGCTCGCGAATACGTGAGGTCGATGGCGACCTGAGTCGAGGTGTTGCCGTACGGGTCGGTCATCGGGAAGGTGCCCTGCACGTTCACCGCGGAAGCGTCGGGATAGGTCGCCCTCGCGTATTTGAGGATGTCGATGGTGTCCGCCCGCGCACCGTCTTTGATCATCTGCTCGGTGTAGTTGTCACGAATGGCGAATCGGGCGTCGACCACGTCGCCGCTCGGGCCCGGAGCGGTCGTGAAGGTGACGCCGTCCGGCTTCTTGGGTCCGGCCGTCGTCGACGGCGCCGCCTCGGTCGGCGGTCCCGCCGTGGCCGAACTGCTCGGGGTCGATTGGCCGTCCTTCTTCGGATCGAAAACCCAGGTCTTGCCGACGACGATGAGGAGGACGAGGAAGCCCAGAGCCGCCAGGGCCAGGGCCGCCTTCCCGGGAGTGTCTTTCTTCGGCGGTTCCGCGGCGAACGCCCACTCGCTGGTCCAGCTGGTGCCGTCGAAGTACCGCTGCAGCCCGTGGCCTACCCCCGCGGGATCGGGGTACCAACCCGGCGCCGATTTGGGCGGGGGCGGCGCCTGTTCGAATGGCATCTATCCATTTTCGTCGTGAGTGAGACCTCTCGGCTACCCGCCGTGTCGGCCGCTCGAAACGGACCCATTCCGGTGAGCTCGTCCTTCAGTCCTCGCGGTCCGGCTCGGTGAGCTCCGGCGCGTTCTCACGCGTCGCCATTCCACCCTCGCCCCCGTGATCCGCGGGACCGGGGCGGCCACCCTTGGGCTCGTCGTCGTCCTTCATCGAATGCCTGCCCATGCAACCTCCTTCGTCGACGGAAGGACTACCCGCCGCGGCACGATCTGAAGACCCGAAGCCAGATATGAACTCGAGATGGCCCAGGCGTGACAGTTCGGCGAGACGTCCGACATTCGACGCGCCGGTGTGGCCGGTCCCGGTTATGAATCTAGGAGTGAGCAACCATGTGAACCTGACCCAGCAGGAAAGCTCGTTGATCGGCGAGAGTCATCCCGAGGCTCTCAATCGCATGGACGAGAAGTCGCTGAAGGATTTGCAGAGCCGGCTCAGGCAAGCGCGCGACAAGAACTTCAGCCTTCTGCGGCGTCGGGGTGCGGCTCGGGTGGAGGCCGAAGCCGCCCGCGGCTCCGCCCAGCCCGCCAACGAAAAGCGCGGCGAGAAGGTGGAGATCTTCGACCAGGCACTGGCTCGGGTGGGCGAGCGCCTTGGCGCCATCGGTGAGCCCGAGTAGCACTGAGGTGTCCCGCCCGGGGCCTACCGGGTAGGACTGCGGGTGTGATGAATACCCAGGAGTTGGCCCGGGAGCTCGGCCTCCCCGGGGCCCAGAAGCTGCTCTCCGGCTCCATGGCCCGGCTCGCGTACAACGGACACGATGGCTTCCCGCGAGTCGTCCCGGTCGGGTTTTACTGGACCGGCGAACGCATCGTTGTCTCCACCGCACCGACCGCCCCGAAAGCGCGAGCGCTTTCGGCACGTCCGCAAGTGGCACTGACGATCGACACCGGCTCCACGCCGGAAGAGGCGAAGGCCCTCCTGGTACGCGGGCTCGCCACACTGCAAACCGTCGACGGCGTCACCGAGGAGTACCTCGCGGCGGCGAGGAGCTCAATGGACGAACCGCAACTTGCCGAGTTCGAACGCAACGTGCGGTCGACGTATAGGGAGATGGTGCGTATCTCGATCGAGCCGCTTTGGGCGCGGTTCTATGACTTTGGCGCCGGGCGGTTACCCGCGTTCCTCGCGGACCTTGTCACGGGTGGCTAGCCGGGCCGGCTGACTCGCAATTGCCCAGTTAGTGCGGGTCAGCGCATGAAAAGTTGTGGTTTAAAAACCGCACGTGTTGGGCACACACCGCCATGACCGCACGTCACATACCCCATTTCGTTGCCTCCGCGGTCCTCGCGGTGGCGGGCGTCAGCGCTCCGGTCCTCGGTTCTGCCCTCCCGGTTGTCTCCGCCGATCCCTGTCCGGACGTGCAAGTGCTGTTCGCCCGCGGTACCGATGACCCGCCGGGTCTTGGCCCGACCGGACAGGCGTTCATCGACTCCCTGCGCCCGCGCGTTGGCGCAAAATCGCTCGACGTCTATCCGGTCAACTACCCCGCCACCCACGACTGGACGAACGCTGGCGAGGAAGGGATCAGAGACGTGGGCGCGCATGTCGTTTCGATGGCGCACGACTGCCCCAATACCAAGATGGTGCTCGGCGGCTATTCCCAAGGCGCTGCCGTGATGGGCTTCGTCACCTCGGCCGCCGTACCGGCTGGAATCGATCCGGCGGCCGTGCCCAAACCGTTGGACCCCGAGGTGGCCAACCACGTCTCGTCGGTCGTGCTCTTCGCCCTGCCAAGCGAAAAGGCGATGAACTTCTTCGGCGAGCCACCGGTCGTCATCGGTCCGCTCTATCAGGCCAAGACCATCCAGGTATGCGCCCAGGGGGACCCGATCTGCTCCGACGGAATGAATTTCGCCGCACATGACACGTACTCGACCAACACGGCAATGATCGAGCAGGGTGCGGCGTTTGCGGCCAGTCGTATCGGCGGGGCTTCCGGCGGGCCGGCGGGCGCCGCTCCCGGCGCGCCGACGACCGCCGCCGGGTTCCCAGGCGTTCCCGGTTAATCGCGGCCCGGCCTCGTTTGAATACCAAGGTGCACAGGTTATTTCGCGTCTAGGTTGGACCGGACGGCGGCGTGGCGAGTTCACGTGGGCGCGAGCATAATCGGGTCGTGGAGTCACGCGACGCCGTTGGAGACCGTTTTCGCCGGCTACATCAACAGGGTTGTTTTCTCATCCCGAATCCGTGGGACGCCGGTTCGGCAATCGCGCTTGCAAAGCTCGGCTTCCCTGCACTGGCCACTACGAGCGCCGGACTGTGCTTCGCGCGGGGTCTGCCAGACACGGTGACCGCGCTCTCCGTCGACGAGGCACTGAACAACATCGCCGAAATAGTGGCTGCGGTCAGTGTGCCCGTCAATGCCGATTTCCAGGCCGGTTATGCCCGAAATGCGAACGAGCTTGCGCACAATGTGGCGCGCTGCGTGGCCACCGGCGTGGCCGGCCTCTCTATCGAAGACGGCACCGGCATCGCCGGCACACCGCTCTTCGAGCTGGCCGAGGCGACCGATCGGGTCCGCGCTGCGCGTTCGGCGATCGACGCCTCGGGAGCCCACGTCATGCTGACCGGCCGCGCGGAATGCTTCCTCTACCGCCACCCCGACCCCCTCGCCGAGGCCATCAGGCGGCTGCAGGCTTACGCCGAGGCGGGAGCCGAGGTGCTGTTCGCACCGGGGATCCGTACCAAAGAGGACATCGCCACTCTCGTTGACGCTGTGGCGCCGTATCCGGTCAACGTTCTGGTGTCTTCCGACACGGGACTGACGGTGACGGACCTTGCGCAGCTAGGGGTGCGACGGATCAGCGTCGGCTCTGCTTTCAGTCGGGTCGCGTGGGGTGCGTTCCTGGCCGCCGCGCGGAAGCTGATTGAGGGCGGGTCCTTCGAGGGACTAACCGGAGCCGCGAGCTTCGACGAGCTGAATGCGCTGTTCACCGAATAGTGTCCGGGCCGGAGGGGGCTACCGCGCTTTCCGGAGATCGGCGAGCGAGTTTTTCAGTCCACCATCCAGCCGGATCTGCGCGGCCGCCACGGCGACCATCACCCCCGCGGTCACCAGGTGCACCACCGCGTCGGTGATGTTGTTGGGGAAGGTGAAGATGAAGGCCACCTGATGTGAGAAGAAGGCCCAAATGCCCGGCAGCGCACCGGCTATCGCGGCAAGCAGTAGATAAAGCACGGCCCAGGACTTGCGCAGCGCGAACACCAGGCCCGGAGCGAACAGCGCGAGACCGGCGACGGCATGCCAGCCGTTGTAGTCCATCCCGAGTAGTTGGACGGTCCGCGCGGTTGGGCCGGTCGCGAAGCTGGGATTGAGAATGAGCCCAATCACGGCCTGAACGACGTGAAAGGCGCAGATGATCAGCAGCCCGATCTGGGCGAAACTCCACCTCACGTTGCACCCCCTTGTGCACGGCGGGATACCCGGATACTACGCGCGGTAGTAGATCGCGGTCAACGGGGGAGGGCGGACGAGCCGTCCGTTCCGGCCGGGGCGCTTAAGCACCGTCCACACAATCGCCCAGCGGCGACTTCCGCCCCATTGGCTCCGGAATACTAAGGGGCGGAACGAGATTGAACACGCAGGTGGTCCCAAATTGACCAGAGGCAATGGCTGGACCGCAATGACTACGCTGTGCTGTTCCGCTCGATCCACTGAGTGAGCGCGTCCTCAACCGCGGTCGCGACGTCCACACCGGCGCTGTCGGCGGTCTGCTCAAACCGCTCAACCAATTCGGTGCGGACTGAGGCGCCCAACTTCGTGCGCGGTGGTTTTGGCTTCGGCGGCAGCTCTACAGGCACGTGTCGCGCCACGGATGCGTCAATGATTTCGCGAAGTGCCGGTATCTCGTCGAGCATTGTGGCGAGATCCGCACGTTCGATACGCAAGACCTCGGCCGGCCCGATCGTCGTAACGGTCGCAGAACGCAGCTTCCCACGGTGGAGCGCCGATTCGCCGATCACCTCGCCCGGACCCAGCACGGCGACGCGGTCCCGGCCCATGTACACGCCGACCTCCCCGCTGAGCAGGATGTAGCAGGAGTCCGACGGCGTCTGCTCATGAATCAGCGGCAACGGGGCCGACGTCGAAGTGCGATGAGCTACTCGGGCGAGACGCAGCAGGTCGGCGTCGGAGAAGTTATCGAACGTGGCGTACTGGCGTAACCGACGAGCGTCTTCTTCATATTGCTTCGCGTCGGCCTTCATGGCGGACTCCTGACGTGCGATGTGACGCTACATCGAGGAGCGTAACGCGGATTTGCGATACAGAGGGCAGAAGACTGCGACGCAATTTAGGCCGGCCCGCCGACAGAACCGGATGCGGTAGTTGTGAAAGACCGGCTGTGGTCAGTTCCGCCCGGGAAGCCTCATCACCGCGCGCACGACGGGGACCAGCGACTTCTGCCACAGCGTCCCCGAAATGCCAAGCGGCGGATCGAGATTGAACACGCGCGCGGTTGCGATCGTCTGCGACTCGGTGTACTTGAGCAGACCCTCGGCACCGTGTCGGCGGCCGACGCCGGACTGACCCATCCCGCCCATCGGCGCACTGAGGCTGCCCCATGCGAATGCGTAACCCTCGTTCACATTGACCGTTCCCGACCGCAACCGGGCGGCGATTTGCTCGCCCTCCGCGGAGGAGGCCGCCCACACGCTGGCGTTGAGCCCGTACTCGGTGGCGTTGGCCTTCTCGACGGCTTCATCCACGTCGGCGACGGGGTAGATCGACACGACCGGCCCGAACGTCTCGTTGGCCGCACACTCCATCTCCGGCGTGACGTCGGCCAGCACCGTGGGCTCGTAGAACAGCGGCCCGATGTCGGGTCGCGCCTTACCGCCCGCAATCACCTTGGCGCCCTTGGCTTTCGCATCGTCTACGTGGTCCGTCACCGTGTCCAGCTGACCCGCGGAGATCAAGCTCCCCATGTCGACCGAGAAGTCGTACGCGGTACCCAGCTTCATGTTCCGCACCGCGGCACCGAACTTGCCGACGAAGTCGTCGGCGATGTCCTTCTCGACGTAAATCCGCTCGATGGAAATGCACAACTGGCCGGCGTTCGAGAAGCACGCGCGGGTGGCCGCCTTGGCGACCTTGTCGAGGTTGGCGCCCCGCGCGACGATCATCGCGTTCTTGCCCCCGAGTTCGGCCGAGAAGCCGATCAGCCGACGGCCCGCGTGTTCGGCGAGCTGCCTGCCGGTGGCGGTCGAGCCGGTGAACATCAGGTAGTCACAGTTGTCGATGATTGCGGTGCCGACCACCGAGCCCGGCCCGGGCACGATCGCGTAGAGGGCTCGCGGCAGGCCGGCCTCGTACAACAGCTCGGCACACGCCAGCGCGCAATACGGGGTCTGGCTGTCCGGCTTGAACACCACCGCGTTACCCGCCAGCAGCGCCGGCACCGAGTCGGACGCCGTCAGCGTCATGGGGTAGTTCCACGGCGAGATCACCCCGACCACGCCCTTGGGCTGGTAGACCACCGTGGTCTTGCCGATCGCCGGGAGCAGCGCCTGCACCTTGCGCGGCTTCAGTAGATCGGCGGCGACGCGCACGTAGTAGTTCGCGTTCGCCATCAGATCGACGATCTCCTCCTGCGCCGCCCAGCGGGCCTTTCCGGCCTCGGCCTGCAGGAGGTCCATCAGGAACTCACGGTTCTCGACGACCAGGTCGCGGTAGCGGCTGATGACATCGATGCGCTCGGAGACCGGGCGGTTCGCCCAGTCGGCCTGAGCCGCCCGCGCCTCGGCGAACGCCGCTTCGACGTCTTCGGCCGTGCCGACCGGGATCGTGGTCAGCGGCCTGCCGGTGAAGACCTCGTCGATGGTCTTGGTCTGGCGTGCGGCGGCGTCTTTGATCGCGGCGAGCCGGCGCAGGCGGTCGAAGACCTCGGCTGACGGTGCGGGCATGTTGTTACCTCCCGAAGAAGCGCAGGCGTCCAAAACACCAGCCTAGGCCCGGGGCGCGTCAACGGTTCGGGCACGCCTGAGTCATGCCCCAACGCATGGCGCGGCACAGCGCTTTGTTCATCTGAGCTGTCCACCCGAATTTCGTGGCAGCACAAGGTGGTTAGCACCTTTACTCCCGGCTGGAATTCACCTGCCAGCGGGCACGTGAGCGCTCTCGATCACTCCCGAACCTGGCGATTGACGAGGCCCGTAACATACCGTGAGTCGATCTCTTCACCGCCGTCGCCGTAGTACACGCGATGGGGCCCGCTTGCAGTGTCATCGGCTGTGCGCGTCACTTTGATCCACCTGCCCGTCGTGGGATCTTGGAGCATGTCGCCTTCGCGGATCTCCGACAGCGGCACCTTCTCTATCGCATGTTCCGAACTCATTGCTCTCCCGAACTGTCGTGGTATGCGGGCTGTGGCCACCTATTGGAGATCGTCCCGGCGATCACGTTGACGATTCTCCTGCCGACGCCGATGGTCAACGCGAATCTCATAACTGCCGGACCGAGGCTAGCCGCCGACCATGACGGTGGTGTTGTGTTCGTAAAGCGCCGCGATTGGTGAAAGGGTAGACGAATGACGTCCTCGCCGAGATCCGCGGGCACTTCTGCGGCCGGCTGGCCCCCGTTCGGCTAAATGTGGCGATCCACGAGCAGCTCGTCGCCGCCGTCGATGGCCGGCGGGGGGTAGACGCGGCTGACCGGTTGTGCGAGGCCTGCGTGATTCTGCTCGACGTTGATGCGGCGGCGATTTCGCTCGTTTTCGACGGCGCTAGCGGGGGAACCCTGGGCGCCAGCGGCAATGTTGCACGCGGGTACGACGAACTGCAGTTCGTCCTCGGGGAGGGACCGTGCCTGGACGCTGTCAACCGGAGGATTCCGATTCTGGTCGTCGACCTCGCCGATCCCGCAGAGACTCGCTGGTCCGCGTATAGGACCGCCATGGTGACGAACGAAATCAGAGGCGTCCACGCGATACCCGTCGTCGTGGCCGGCGAATTCGTCGGCGCACTAGACCTGTTTCGGAGGCAGCCGGGCCCGCTGCCGGACGAGGCCTTAGTCGGTGCGATCGCCGCCGCGGAGCTCGCCGCCATCCCGCTGTTGGATTTGTTGGAAGGGGACTTGCAGGCCGCCGTTAGCGACCCCGACAGCAATGCGTGGGCCGAACTCAACGTATTGAGCCACGCGGAGGTCAGCCAGGCCACCGGCGTGCTGGTCGCCCAGTTAGAGATTGAGCCTGCGGAGGCGTTGGTCCGGCTGAGGGCCCATGCCTATACCACCGATCGCAGCGCCACCGACGTCGCCCGCGACATCCTCGACGGTCGCATCAGGCTCGAGCCGGACTAGTGCGCGGCTGGCGGACTCAAGATTTCTGAAAGGAGGCACGTCGTGACTGATACCCCCCGGGAAACCCGCGTGCTGAACGCCGTCGTCTCGATGGTCGATAGCCTGCTCTACGACTTCGACGTGGTCGAATTGCTGACGGCGCTCACGGAGCGTTGCGCGGAGCTGCTCGACATTGAGGCCGCTGGGTTCCTGCTCGCCGATCCACTCCGTCAGCTCCGTCTGTTGGCCGCCACTTCGCAGCAAGCCCGCGCGATCGAACTCTTCGAGCTGCAGGCCGACCAAGGCCCATGCGTGGACTGCTACGCCACCGGGGAACCCGTCTCGGTTGCCGACATTCAACGGGCAATGGGGCTGTGGCCGCGATTTGTTCCGGCCGCGCTCGATGCGGGCTTCGCCTCGGTGCACGCGGTGCCGATGCGGGCCGCCGGCATCGTGTTCGGTGCGCTGGGGTTATTCGGCACCCGCAGCGGCGAGCTCAACAAAGCCGACCTGCTCGTCGGCCAAACGCTGACCCACATTGCGAGCGTCGCAATTCTGCAGGAGCACCCACCGACCCCCGCCGCCGTCATGCCGCAGCTGCGATCCGCGCTGACCAGCCGCGTCATCATCGAGCAAGCCAAGGGCTTCCTTCACGAAATGCTGGATGTGCCGGTCGAGGAGGCGTTCCATCTGTTGCGCACCTATGCGCGGGCCCAACGCCAACGCCTGACCGACGTTGCGAGCCGATTGATGACCGATCGGGATTCTCGCCCGATCCTGCTGGCGGCCCTGGCCGAACTCGCCGTCGGGCGGCCGCATTAACCGGTTCAGCGGTGCCGCGCGCGGGCTCGCCGCACGGCGTCCTCAACCAACCGTTCGGCGACGGCGTGCAGCTTGATGTTCTCAACCTGGCTGATGCGGGAGAGGCGTTCGAAGGCCTCTTCGGCGTCGCTGCCCGACCGGCTACGGATGATGCCGATCGCCTGATCGATCACTGCGCGGCTGTTCAACGCGCGCTGCAATCGCATCGACCGTTCATGTGCGCTGGCCAACAACTGCGCGTTGTGTACCGCCACCGCCGCTGGACGGGCGAACTGAGATCCCAACCGGACGGCGTGCTCGGCGAAGGCGTCGCGGCTGGCGGCGTAGGCATTGATCGAGCCGATCACCTGATCGCCGACGATGAGCGGCAGCGCCAGGGCGGAGTGGACTCGCATCCGGGCGACTCGTCCGCCGAAATGCGGCCAACGACCGTCGCTACCCAGCGATCCGCTGACTGTGGGTCGCCGCGACTGCATGCAGGTGATGCACGGCCCCTCGTTCAGCTCTTCGTACTGAACGGTGTCGATCTCGTGGACGAGCAACTGGGTCGCCGCCCAGGTCTGCGCGCTGGGAATCCCGAGGCGCGGATCGATCAACGCGACGCCCGCACCGTCGACGCCGGGAATCGCCTGCGCGGCGAACTCCGCGACGTCCTGCAGCAGGTCCATCACCCCTTGAGCGCCCGCCACCAATCCGGCCACGCGGTTGAGTCCGGCATACAACTCGGCCTCGTCAGCCTCGCGTTCGGTGGGGGAGAGGTCGGACTGTGGCGGCGTTTTGCGACCGGGTTGGGCGTCGAACTCGGTCAACGTGCCCTCCTCCCGTGGACCGTGATGAACTACGAATCTACTCTTCGTCGCTTCTCGAGAATTCAGCCGACGAGCGTCAACGTATGGGCGCGCCGCAGCTTGCCTGATGGCGTCTTAGGGATCATTCCCGGCTCGAGCACGACCACGTTGCGGGGCCGAACGTCGGCCTCGGCGACCACCTCGTGTGCCACCTGCTGCTCGATGCGGCGCACCTCG
>NZ_LZSZ01000093.1:0-1042 GCF_001665645.1 Mycobacterium sp. 852002-30065_SCH5024008
TTTGAGCACCAAGACGTGCCCTTCGAGCTGCTCGTGGAACGGCTGCACCCCACCCGCTCCCTGGCCCATCACCCCCTAGTGCAGGTCATGCTGGCCTGGCAACACCACAACCCCACCGAGCTGGACCTGGGTGCTCTGCAGGTCAACCCCTTGCCGGTGCAAACCCAAACGGCCCGGATGGATTTGACATTCTCCTTGTCCGAGAACTTCACCGAAGCGGGCCAGGCCGCCGGGATCAGCGGTGCGGTGGAGTTTCGCACCGATGTGTTCGACCCCGACAGCATCGAGACCCTGATCGCGCGATTCGAGCGGGTGTTGGCCGACATGACGGCAGATCCCTCGCGGCCGGTGTCTTCGATCGGGGTGCTCGACGAGTCCGAACGTGTCCGCCTGGAGAACTGGGCCAACCGGGCGGTATTGAACCGCCCATGGCGGTGTCGGCGGTGTCGATCCCAGCAGCGTTTGCCGCCCAAGTCGGCCGCACGCCCGAGGCGGTGGCGCTGACGTTCGGGGACCGGTCGTGGACGTATCGAGAGGTGGATGAGGCCGCGAATCGGTTGGCGCACTTACTGGTTACCCGCGGGGCAGGGCCGGGTGAGTGTGTGGCGCTGCTGTTTCCCCGGTGCGCGGATGCGATTGTGGCGATGCTGGCGGTCCTCAAGACCGGGGCGGCTTATGTGCCGATCGACCCGGGCCTGCCCGCGGCGCGAATCGCGTTCATGCTCACCGATGCCGCCCCGATCGCCGTACTCACCACGGCGGGTCTGCGCTCGCGGCTCGACGGTCATCACGTGCCGGTCATTGATATTGATGACCCCGCCATCCACGCCCAACCCAGCACACCATTGCCGGCCCCGGCCGCCGAGAACATCGCCTACATCATTTACACCTCGGGCACGACTGGAACCCCGAAGGGCGTGGCCATCGCCAATTACACCGTGACGTGGTTGGCCGAGTCACTCGACAGCTGCCTGCCGGCGGGACAGGTGTGGACTCAGTGCCATTCGTCGGCGTTTGACTTTTCGGTGTGGGAGATCTTTGG
>NZ_LZSZ01000094.1:0-15572 GCF_001665645.1 Mycobacterium sp. 852002-30065_SCH5024008
GATGTGTATAAGAGACAGACCACCACCCAACCCGTGCCGACCACCACCGAACCGCCACCCACCACCACCGAACCGCCACCGACGACCACCGCACCGCCGCCGACGAGCACCGCGTCAACAGCCACAACGTCACCGCCGGCACCGCCACAATCGTCGACGGATAACCCCCCGACATCGGTTCAGGTACCGCAGATTCCGCGTATACCGCGGATCCCAGCGATCCCGACCATTCCGCCCATCCCGTAGCTCCGGTCGCGCCCACCGGCGCCACCCTTCACGCCGCTTCGGGCTGATATCGGGCCCGGCCGAATAGCGCCGTTGGGGTCCATCCAGGTCAGCCGGCGACCGCAGGAGTATTCGCCTCTCCATAAACCGCTGACCAGGCGTTCGCCGCCGACGATGCCGCCCGACTGCATACCCAGCGCAGGCCCACTTCCCGCGTCTAAACCCCCGTGGCCGAAATGTGATCGAGGCTTGACCAAATGCTAACGCGCCCTTGCGCTTCCGCTGGTCACCGCCCGTTTACGATCCCTATTACAACTCTGTCAGTTAAAAGGAATCGGAGCCATGCGGGCGGACGTTCGGTGTGTTCTTGCGGTGGTTGGGGTCGCTGCGAGCGTGGTTGCGGGGCCGACTGGCACCAGCATGGCCGCGGCGAACCAGCCGCACGACTTCACCATCGCGTCGGTCCTGCCGGCGCGGGACGCGACGGTCGGCGTGGCGCACCCGATAGTGATGACGTTCGACGCGCCGGTCGCCAACCGGCACGCCGCCGAGCGCGCCATCGGAGTCAAGTCGACGCCCGCGATGACCGGCAAATTCGAGTGGCTCGACAACAAGGTCGTGCAGTGGGTTCCGGACCACTACTGGCCGGCGCACAGCACGGTGGCGCTGGCGGTCGACGGCCGGTCCACGGAATTCAAGACCGGCCCGAAGGTCGTCGGCGTCGCCAACATCACCGACCACACTTTCAAGGTGAGCGTCGACGGAGTCGACGCGACCCCACCACCCACTCCGCACCACCGACCCCACTTCGGCGAAGAGGGCATGCTGCCCGCGTCGATGGGCAGGCCCGAGTTTCCGACACCGGTCGGCAACTACACCGTCTTGTCGAAAGAGCGCTCGGTGCTTATGGATTCGAGCAGCGTCGGCATTCCCGTCGACGACCCGAACGGCTACATGCTCAACGTCGATTACGCCGTCCGGATCACCAACCGCGGCCTCTTCGTGCACTCCGCTCCATGGGCTGTCCAGTCACTGGGGCTGGAGAATGTCAGCCACGGCTGCATCAGCCTCAGCCCCGAAGACGCCGAGTGGTACTACAACACGGTCAACGTCGGCGACCCGGTGATCGTCAAACAGGACCTCTGGGAGCGGCCTCCTTCCTGAGGAGCGCCCCCACTCAACCACCCTGAGCGCAAGACCTTTTCGCTGGGGCTCGGCCCCTCTGCGCTCGGCCCCTCGCCCGAGTGTGAAGTCAGTTTCACGCTCGCAGTCGACCGTGAAACTAGCTTCACGCTCGACGACCGAAGTGACTAAGCCAGATAAGAAAGGACCCGCTGGCGGCGGCCAGCGGGTCCTTGTCGGTCGAGAGGGTGATCAGTGCGCGCCCGAAGGGCCGGGGGCGACGGGCTGACCGGGCTGGGGCCCGCCGCTCGGCGCCGGCCCCGTGGGGGCGTCCTTGACGCCGGACATGTCGATGAGTGGGGCCCCGGCGGCCGCGTCGAGCGGGGCACCGGCCGCCAGCCCACCGAGGGCCACCAGCGGAGCGCCGGCGGGAACCACCGGAGCGATCGGCAACGGCGCACCCAGCGGCAGGGGCGCACCCAGCGGCAACGGCAACGGTCCGCCCAACGGCACCGGCAGCGGAGCACCCACCGGCAACGGGCCCGGCACGGCCAGGGGGATACCCGCCATGTCGGTCAGTGGCGCGCTGGCAGTGCAGACCTCCGCGGTCGGCGCGCCGCCCGCGGCCGCGGCCCCACCGGCACCGGCGGCACCGGGTCCGCCGGCCAACGGCGCGCCGGCCTCGCCGGCCTGCCCCTGGATGCAGGCGTAGCCGCCCGTCTTAAGCGGAGCGGCCGCCGCATCCGGGCTCAGTGCAAGTGCGGCTCCGCACAACCCAAGGCTGGCAACTACTTTGATGTTGAACCGATCGACGATCGCCATCAGCGTCGACTCTCCTTTATTCGCGCTCACATAACCATCTGGTGCAGCAGAACCGCATAGCCGTCTTTCGACGACGAGCCAATTGTCGTCACGCGTCATGAAACGCCGGACGCGCCGCACCGCGCCGTTTCCAAATGGTGACGTCACAAGGGCGTCACGAGTGAGAGGCCTTTGCCGACGGGGCCGCCCCGCCGGGCGGGGGCGGCCCTTCGAGTAGCGCTGAGCCAAATTTTGCGCAGCTCATTCACAGGGAATTTCCGGCGACACGAGATGTACTGGAGGTTCTATAGAGGTGAACAATAGGCAACTAATGGGTTAACGGACAGGGAGAAGGGGCCATGACAGCACAGCGGCTCTGCGGCCGATTCATGAGCACAGCGCTGGTGGGGGGCTCACTCTTGGTCGCCGGGGTGATGTCGGCCGGCCCGGCACAGGCTGACACGACCACTTTCGTCAACGACCTGCACAAAGCCGGCATCCACGCGGTCAGCGGCGGTGACCCGGCGCTGGTCCAGATGGGCCTGAGCGTCTGCCAGCAGCTGTCGTGGGGCGCTCCCCCGTCGCAAATCGAGGGCCTGGCGGTGCAACGCTCCGACAGCAGGCAAGGCGCGCACGGGATCACCCCGCAGCAGGCCGACGCCGTCGTCGAGGCCGCCTTGCGGGATTTGTGCCCGGACGCCTAAGCGAAGTCCTGCCGGCCGGCCATCGGTCTTTGCCGACAATTCATCATCGGGATCCATCTTCCCCAGCGTGTTCCGCGGTGTTTTCGTGTAAAAGTGCATCATCGGCGATCGGGCACGGCACGAAGGAGAAACACGGATGGCAGCACAGCGGCCCTATGGCCGGTTCATGGGCGCAGCCCTCATAGGGGGCCCACTTCTGGTCGCGGGGATAGGCTGGGCCAGCCCGGCGCGGGCCGACCAGACTGCCTTCATCAATGACCTGCACAACGCCGGCATCCACGCCGTCAACGGCGGCGACGACGCGCTGTTGCAGATGGGCGCGGACCTGTGCCAACAGCTCTCCTGGGGCGCCTCCCCGCAGCAGCTGGAGGGCTTGGCGATCCAACGTTCGGATGCCGACCAGGGCACCGGCGGGATCAACGGTCGCCAGGCCGCGGACGTCGTGATTTTTGCCTTGCGCGATCTGTGCCCTAACGCTTAGCGGTGAGCTAAGTTCCGGGAATGGAGCTGAGCGCGCGCAACCTGAGCGCCCTCAACATCCCCGTCCCGGCCTACGATCGCAGCCAAATAGGCGTCGGCATCGTGCATTTCGGTGTCGGCGGCTTCCACCGCTCCCACCAGGCCACGTACGTCGACAGGTTGCTCAGCGCGGGGCTGGCCCGGGACTGGGGAATCTGCGGTGTCGGCGTGCTGCCGGGTGACCGGCGCATGCGCGACGTGCTGCGCGCCCAGGACTACCTCTACACGTTGGTCCTCGAACATCCCGACGGCACCCGGCAGCCGCGGGTCATCGGCTCGATCGTCGACTTCCGTTACGCGCCAGACGATCCCGAAGCGGTAATCGAACTGCTCGCCACCCCCGCGACCCGCATCATCTCGCTCACCATCACCGAAGGCGGCTACCGCCCGCCGCTGAGCGATGTGTTCCCCCTGGTGGCCGAGGGGCTGAACCGGCGGCGGAAACGGGGCCTGCCCTCCCCCACGATCGTCTCGTGCGACAACATCGTCGAGAACGGGAGCGTGGCCCGGCACGCGTTCATGTCAAGCGCCGAGCGGCTCGATCCTGCACTCGCGCAGTGGATGTGCGAGCACACCACGTTTCCCAACTCGATGGTGGACCGGATCACGCCGGTCACCACTCGCGACGTGATCGCCCGGCTGGACTCCGAATTCGGCGTGCAGGACGCGTGGCCGGTGGTCGCCGAGCCGTTCGCCATGTGGGTCCTCGAAGACAATTTCGCCGCCGGCCGGCCCCCGCTGGACAAGGCCGGCGTCCAACTGGTCGACGACGTGTCGCCGTACGAGGCGATGAAGCTGCGGCTGCTCAACGCCAGCCATCAGGGCCTGTGTTACTTCGCCTACCTGGCCGGCTACCGGCTGGTGCACGAGGCCGCCCAGGACCCACTGATCGCCGAATTCCTGGACCACTACATGGAATCCGAGGCGATGCCGACCCTGGTGCGCGTCCCGGGGCTGACCGACTTCAAAGCCGGGCTCATCCCCCGCTTCGCCAACGCCTACGTGCGCGACACGGTCGCCAGGTTGTGCGCCGACTCGTCCGACCGCATCCCGAAGTGGCTGCTGCCGGTGGTCGCCGACAATCTGCGGCGCGGCGGCCCGGTGCGGCTGGCCGCGGCGATCGTCGCCAGCTGGGCGCGCTACGCCGAGGGCGTCGACGAGGACGGCCAGCCGATCGAGGTGGTGGACCGGCTCGCCGACACGCTCGTCCCGATCGCCCGCTCCCAACGCGAGGACCCGGCCGCGTTTCTCGCCAACCGTGCGGTCTTCGGTGACCTCGTCGACCAACCCCGCTTCCTCGAGCCCTACCTGTGGGCGCTGGATTCGCTGCGCCGGCACGGTGCGCGCGCCACGTTGCGGGCACTCGTCGGGGCCGGCGAATGACGCTGGTCGCCGGCATCGACTCGTCGACGCAGTCCTGCAAGGTGCTGATCTGCGACGCCGCCACGGGCGAGGTGGTCCGCGAGGGCACCGCCGCGCATCCCGACGGGACCGAAATCGACCCGGCCGCATGGGAAGCCGCGGCCCGGGAGGCGATCGCGGCCACGGGAGGACTGGACGGCGTCGAGGCCGTCGCCGTCGGCGCGCAGCAGCACGGCATGGTGTGCCTCGACGAGGCGGGCGCGGCGGTGCGGCCCGCGCTGCTGTGGAACGACGTGCGTTCGGCCGACGCGGCGCGCGCGCTCGTCGACGAGCTCGGCGGCCCACACGCATGGGCGCAAGCCGTCGGCGTCGTGCCGCTGGCCGCGATCACGGTGGCCAAGCTGCGCTGGCTCGCCGACCACGAGCCGCGGCACGCGGACCGCACGGCGGCCGTCTGCCTGCCGCACGACTGGCTGACGTGGCGATTGCGCGATGACACCGACATCGCGGCGCTGACCACCGATCGCAGCGACGCCAGCGGCACCGGCTACTACGACGCCGCGAGCGGTGTCTACCGCGTCGACCTGCTCGAGCTGGCGCTGCGCGGCCGCGGCCCGCGGCTGCCCACCGTGCTGACACCCTCGGGCGGAACCACCGATGGCGCAAGGGTCTTCGGCGCGGGCCTCGGGGACAACGCGGCCGCGGCGCTGGGCCTCGGCGCCGACGAGGGCGACGTCATCGTCTCCGTCGGGACGTCGGGGGTGGTGGCCGCGGTCACCGCCGACCCGGTCCGCGACGACGCCGGCTTCGTCGCGGGATTCGCCGACGGCACCGGGCGCTACCTCCCGCTGGTGTGCACGCTCAACGGCGCGCGGGTGCTGGACGCGGCCGCCGCGATGCTGGGGGTCGATCACGACGAGTTGTCGGAGCTCGCGCTGACGGCGCCGCCGGGCAGCGCGGGCCTGGTCCTGGTGCCCTACCTGGCGGGTGAGCGAACGCCCAACCGCCCCGACGCCTCTGGCGCGTTACACGGTCTGCGGGTTGCGAACGCGACGCCGGCCAACCTGGCCAGGGCCGCCGTGGAGGGGCTGCTGTGCGCGCTGGCCGACGGCCTGGCCCACCTGACCGCACACGGCGTCGTCACGCGCCGCATCCTGCTGATCGGCGGCGGCGCGCGATCCCGCGCCCTGCGCGAGATCGCCCCCGCACTGTTGGGCGTGCCCGTGCTGGTGCCGGCCCCCGCGCAGTACGTCGCGATGGGCGCCGCGCGGCAGGCGGCGTGGGCGCTGAGCGGATCGCCACGACCGCCCGGCTGGCACCCGCCGCGGACCGACGAATACACCGCCGACCCCGCACCCGAGGTGCTGGAGCGCTACGCGCGGGTGCGGGACTTGACCGAGGGGACCTAGTCGCAGGGGCGGAACACCGGAAGCACCCGGTATTTGGCGGTGAAGCTGGCCTTCTCGTATTCGTCGCCGACCTCGCCGTCACACGCGATGACCGTCGGGCCGTCGACCGCGACGAAGCTGAATTCCGGCACCTGCAGCTCGTGATAGAGCGGGCTGCGCTCCAACCGCCCCAACGCGAGCGCGGTCAGGATCCTGGTCCGCGACCACCGCCGGCCCGCGTCGAGCATGCGGACATCGATCAGGCCGTCGTCCATCCGGGTCCGCCGCGACGGGGCGAACCCGGTCGGCAGGTACAGCGAGTTGCCGAGGAAGAACAGCGACGTCAGCAACGTCTTGTTGTCGTACGAGATGCGGACGGGCTGGTCTTTACGCAGCGTGTGCAGCATCGCGTACAGACCCGCCAGCGGCTTGCCGATGCGCTTCTCCAGCTTCTCGCGCTGCTGCACGAAGGTCGGATAGGCCCCGATGCTCGCCGTGTTGAGGACCATCTGGCTTTCGTTGAGGCACACCAGGTCCACGCACGACACGCTGCCGCGGCGGATCGCGTCGACCGTCTTGGCCACCGTGTCGCAGCCGATGTCCTTGGCGAAGTGGTTGAACGTGCCGGCGGGAAACACCGCCAGCGGCAGCCCGGCCTCGATGGCCACCCCCGCCGCGGCCGCCACCGTGCCGTCGCCGCCGCCGACCGCAAGCACCTCGGCGCCCGCGGCCGCGTCGCGCAAGATGTCCGCAGGGTCGTCGTCGGGGCCCAGTTCACGAATGTCCGCCTTCGGCAGCGCCTCGCGTACCTCGTCGACGACGCGGGCCCCGGTGCCGCTGCCCGATTCGGGATTGATCACCAGCACCACCCCGGAACCGTCGGGCCGTTCGGGCGTCTCGATCCGCAGCGGTTCGGTCTTGGGCAGGGCGGTCTCGACGATCGGCGGGACGAGCCGACCGCCCAGCACCGCCAGGCCAGCCCCGATGCCGAAGCCGGCGGCGACGTCGCCCGGGTAGTGTGCGCCGGTCGCCACCCGCGACAGCCCGACCAGCCCCGCCAGCAGCGCCAGCCCGAAGCCCAGCATCGGATTCTCCAAACCGACCCCCACGGCGAACGCGGCCGCGCTGGCGGAGTGCCCCGACGGGAAGGAGTTCGACGTCGGCCGGCGGCGGACCTGCCTGACCAGCGGCACCAATTCGTACCCGGGACGCGGGCGGCGGCGGATGCGTTTGGCGACCTGGTTGGTGACCAGGCTGGTGGCCGCCAGCGTCACGACGCCGCGGGTCGCGCCGCGCTGGGCGCTCGGCTTTCCCGACGCCATCATGGCCGCGGCTATGGCGAACCACAGCTTCGAGTTGTCGGCCGCCCGGGTCAGCGGTGGCATGACCATGTCGAGCAGCGGGGTGTCGGTCTCGGCGATCGCGTCGAAGATCTCTCGGTCCAGGGTGCCGAGCCCCCGGGTGATCTGTTCGATGCCGCGTGCGCGTCGCCTGGGCCGCCAGTTCATTCGCTACACCCTAAATTGGTTGGCGGACATGGACGCACCGGGCTACTTCGAGGCATGGCGGGACAACGCCGCACGGCAGGGCGTCGCCCCGGACGTCGTCGCGGAGATCGCCCGGCGGCACGCCATCGTCCCGGACGCCTTTCGATCGCTCGGGCGGCTGGCGGAGATCAAGGATCCGGACGGCAAATCCTTCTTCCTGTTGCCCCGGGGCACCAGCGGTGACGACGCCCGCGCGGCGGTGCTGAGCACCTACATCCTGAACGCGGGCACCGGCTACGGCAGCAATCGGGCGTGGCGCACCGATTTCCGCCCGACACCCTACAGCGCGGCGGAAGTCACACGGATCATGTTGCGGCAGAAGGCAAATAGCTGGGCCTACACCCGCGACGTCGGGTTCGTCGACCGCAACGGCGGGTGCCTAGTGACGACGCCCAACGGCATCCTCATGGGCCTGGGTGGCAACTGGATCCAACGGCAGTTCTGCCGGCGGGCCGGCACCACGTGGGGCGACATCTTCATGGTCAACATGGGCGCCGTCACCGACCCCGCCGGGTGGCTTCGCCGCATCATCGAGTCCGGGCACGCCTGGTACGTGCACGCCGACGGCAGGCCGGTCCAGAGCCGGCTCGACCTGGACCGGGTGCTGCACCACGAGGAGCGTCACTGCCGGCAGTGGGCGGCGAAGGGTTACGTGGGCATGCTCCGGGACTACGGCCGGGAGTTGGTCCGCGAATACGCCTTCGGCGCGATCAACCGACTCGAGGAGGAGGCCGGCCTGACCGACGGCGGCTATAGGGCGTCGATTCCGTGGTAGAGCACCATCGCACCGATCAGGACCAGGACCGCCGCCAGCAGAGCGGCGTTGTTGCGGTCCATCCAGTCTTTGAGCTTTGCGAGCGTGTCGTCGAGACGGCTGCCGGCCGCTGCGTAGGCCAGTATCGGGATCGCGACGCTTGACGCCGCGATGGCGACGAAGAACGCGGCGGCCACCCAGTCACCGACGAGGCCGAGCCCGGCGGTGCCGATGCCCAGGCCGGCCGGGATGCAGATGAGTACCACGTCCGGCCGGACCACGGCCAGGACCGCCCCCATGATCCCGGCCCGGGCCGGGGTGATGGTCGCGAACGAGCGCATCCAGGCCGGCGATTCGGCGTGGCCGTGCCGGTTCAGCCATTTGTAGATGCCGTACACGATCAGCGCCGACCCCAGCACCACGCGCAGCCACGACGACCACCGCGGCGGCGACTTGTCCAGGCCGCCGAGCAGGTGGGAGGCCGTGACGGAAAGCGCCGTCAGCGCGGCGAGGGTCAGTGCCCAGCCGCTCAGAAACGCCAGGCCACTCGGGCGCGGCCGCGGCGCCTGCAGCACCAGCACCGCCGGGATGACGGTGAGCGGCGACAGCGAGATGACCAGCCCAAGCGGAACGAGCCCCGTGAGCACGGTGCCCCAGCTACCTGCCATGGGCAGCAATCTACAGGGCGCGAATCCCGTTGTAGAGCACCATCAAACCGATCAGGACCAGGATGACGGCGAGCAGGGTGGCATGGTTTTCCTCCATCCACACTTTGAGGCGTTCCAGCGCATCGTCGAGCCGGTCGCCGGCGCCGACATAGGCCAGGATCGGGATGGCGACCGTGGACGCGGCGATGACGAGAAACAATGCCCCGGCGACCAGCTCGCCGGCCGCGCTGAGGCTGCTGCTGCCGATGGCCAAGCCGGCCGCCGCGCACATGATCAGCACCTCGGGTCGCAGCACCACCAGCACCGCCCCGGTCAGCCCGGCGCGTGGCGGGCTGAGCGTGGAGAACGACCGCATCCAGCGCGGCATGCTGCCGTGCCGATGCCGGGTCAGCCACTGGTAGGCGCCCAACGCGATCAGCGCCGACCCCAGCGCCACCCGCACCCACGACGCCCACGTCGGTGACGCCCTGTGCAGGCCGCCGAGCAGCGCCGAGCCGCTGACGAACACCGCGGTGAGGGCGGCCAGCCCCAGCACCCATCCGGCGAGGAAGGCCAGACTGGTCGGCCGCGGCCGGGGGGCGTGCAAGACCAGCACCGCCGGAACGACCGTGATCGGCGAGAGCGCGATGACGGCCGCCAGCGCGATGAGCTTGGTAAGTACCGAACCCCAACTTGCGTCCACGGGCAGCCATCATCGCATTGGTCCGACGCGGCCGCAGGGGTCCGGCGTAAGCGCCGCCCTCAGAACGGCTTTCGGCGCAACGTCCAGGCAGGCACCCAGTGCGTCACGGTTTTGCGCTGGGAGCCGTAGGCGACCGGGTAGGTCACCAGCCCCCACCAGTCGCCCTGCTCACAGAGGCCCCAGCAGCTGAGCAGGCCCTCGACGACCTTGTGCAGCTGCAGCCCGTTGGGCTGATACCGGCCGGAGCGATGTGGCTCGCGCGGGAAGAGCACCGTCAGGTCCACCAGGACCGTGATCGGCGGACGCACCACCCGGAACGGGCTCCGGACCGGTTGGCCGTTGTACCCGATGGACGCGAACTGCCCCATCGATCGATCATACGTTCGAATGGTGGACGTTTGCCGGATTCCCCATTTTCGATCCCGCGCCCGGGCCGGTCGATATAGTCGGCTCAGCTACGAAGGGGAGGTCCAGATGAAGATGGCTTGCGCCGCTGGCCTATTGGCGTTTGCCGGGCTGCTCACCACGGGGGTGGGTGTGGCCAGTGCCGACGAAGTAGAGGTCGAAGGCAACTACTCGAGCCAGTCCGGTTGCGAGGCCGATGCCCCGCACGTGGAGATCACGCACAACGACCACCTGTACACCCATTGGGACTGCCGCCTGGGCTCCGACGGGTTCTGGCACGTCTGGTTGCTGAACTGACCAGGAGGTAGTCGGCCAGCGGCGGGCTCGCGGTCCGCTTCTGGCACCATAGCGACGTGCGGAACCCGCTTCGCCGCCCGGCCGGGCTGGACCCGCTGCTGGTCGGGGTGTTCGCCGTGGCGGTGAGCATGGGCGGCGCGGGCCGCCCGTCTTTCTGGTACGACGAGGCCGCCACCATTTCGGCCGCATACAGTCGCTCCCTCGCCCAGTTGTGGCGGATGCTGGGCAATGTCGACGCCGTGCACGGCCTGTACTACCTGCTCATGCACGCCTGGTTTCAGGTTTTCCCGCCCACCGAGTTCTGGTCGCGCGCGCCGAGTGGGCTGGCCGTCGGGGGCGCCGCCGCGGGAATCGTAATGCTGGGCAAGCAGTTCTCGTCGCGCACCGTCGCGGTGGCCTCGGGCGTCTTCTGCGCCGTCTTGCCGCGAGCGACGTGGGCCGGCATCGAGGCCCGCCCCTACGCGCTGTCGATGATGGCCGCCGTGTGGCTGACGGTGTTGCTCGTGCGCGCTGCCCGCCGCGACTCCGGTTGGCTGTGGGCGGCCTACGGCGCCGCCCTGATCTCGTCGATTGCGGTCGACGTGTACCTGGCACTGTTGGTCGGGGCGCACTTCACGCTGGTCCTCGTGTCCCGTTGTGCGCGAAGGGTTTTGCTGCGGTTCACGATTGCGGCGACCGCCGGGGTCTGCGCCATGGTGCCGTTCTTGGTGACGGTCGCCGGGCAGGCGCATCAAATCAGCTGGATCGCACCGATCGGTCGCCGGACGCTGGAAGACGTGGTGGTGCAGCAGTATTTCGAGCGCAGCCCCCCGTTCGCCGCGCTCTCGGCGCTGGTGATCGCGGGGGCTATTGCGTTGTGGCTCAGCAAGTCCGCGCGACTGGCGCCCGGCGATGGGCAACTGCTGGCCCTCGCGGTCGCGTGGCTTGCCCTACCGACCGCGGCCATCCTGATCTACTCGGCGCTGGTGCACTCGATCTACACCCCGCGCTACCTGACGTTCACGGCGCCGGGAATGGCGATCATCCTGGGCGTCTGCGCCGCCGCGGTGACCGCCCGGCCCTGGCTGACGGCGGCCATTGTCACTCTTTTCGCCGTCGCCGCTGCCCCGAATTACCTTCTGGTGCAGCGAAAACCGTACGCGAAATACGGGATGGACTACAGCCAGGTGGCGGATCTGATCACCGCCCAGGCAGCACCGGGCGATTGCCTGCTGGTGAACGACACCGTGACATTCATGCCCGCCCCGATGCGCCCCCTGATGGCGGCGCGCCCCGATGCCTACCGCAAGCTGATCGACCTCACGCTGTGGCAGCGGGCGACCGACCGCAACGACGTCTTCGACACCAACCTGATCCCCGAGGTCGTCGCCGCGCCGCTCAGCCGTTGCCGCGTGGTCTGGATCATCACACAGGCCGACGGGTCGATGCCCGCCCACGATCAGGGTCCGGCGCTGCCGCCCGGTCCGCGCTACGGGGCGACCCCCGCCTTCGCGGTGCCGCACGATCTGGGCTTCCGGCTCGTCGAGCGCTGGCAGTTCAACCTGGTGCAGGTGTTCAAAGCGACGCGGTGATCACCAGATGCGGATGTAGTCGACGAGCATGGACGCGGGGAAGGTACCCGCCGCCGGATCGCCGGCACCCACCCCGCCGACCGCGAGGGTGAACATGGGCGTCATCCAATAGCCGGGAATGTTGAACGGCCACCTGAAGTCGTCGGGAGCCCCGCCGGCGACGTGGATGGGCTTGTTGGGGACCTTGAAGTACTCGGCGCCGTCTCGCGAAAACTCGAAACCCTCTTCGCCCCAATGCATGCGCCAGGTGTGCCAGCCGCCGTCGACCAGGCCCGGAATGGACTTACCCTCCCAGGTCTTGCCGTTGGACGCCGCGTGGACGGTGGTGCCCGGGGCCCACTGGCCGTTGCCGTACCACTCGAAGATGTCCACCTCGCCGTCGGGCAATGGGTCCTCGTTGACACCCCAGAACGAGGGCCACAGGCCGGGATAGAGGCAGTCGAGCTTGATCCGCGCTTCCCACGTCTGATTGATCATGCTCCGGAAGTTGCCGCGCAGCTTGCCGCTGTAATAGGTGTTGCTCAGCAGGTCGTGGGTGGCGCACAGGACGAGGTTGGAGTGCCCGTCCTGGAACACGTTTTGGCGGTCGTCGCGATAGATGCCCTCGACCGGCGGGAAGACGTCGTCCTGCCAGGTCTGGATCGTCCACTTGCCGGGATCGGGAGCCGAGCCTGCCGGCCCGTCGAACTCATCGGCGAAGATGTAAGGGCCGCCGGGCCCGGCGGACGGCGGCGCCTCCGGCGCCGGCGGGGTGGCCCAGGCGCCCGGCAAGCGCATCGCAGCGCCCAGCATGCCGAGCCCCGACATCAACATCATGCTGCGACGATCCATCTACAACCCACCAATCGTGAAAGCCGTGTTTCGACCCAAGCCCGCCACCCCAGGCAACTTTTGCAAACGGTGTTATGAAACCACGCGGCGGGGCGCCGCGCAGCCCACACCCGGCCCGTGGCGGCGAGTTTTTCCGTGCGGAGAAGGGTGCCGGCTCAGCGGGAAGCCGGTTCGCTGAGCTTGACCAGCGTCTTGCCGATGTTGACTCCGGTGAACAGGCCGTTGAGGGCGTCGACGCACGATTCGATGCCGTCGAAGATGGTTTCCCGGTGCTTGAGCCGGCCCTCGGCCTCCCACTGCCGGAGCGCGGCGAACGCCTCGTCGAAGCGGCCCCACTGGTCCAGGGCGTTGAACCCCTGCATCAAGGCGGTCTTGGACAGCAGGTTCACGTAGTTGGCCGGCCCCGGGTGCTCGCCGGTGAGGTAACTGGAGATGACGCCGCACAGGACGACGCGGGCGCGCGGGGCCAAGCGGCCCAGCACCGCGTCGAGGATCGGCCCGCCGACGTTGTCGAAGTACACGTCGACGCGCCGCGGGCAGTGCTGCTTGAGCGCCGCCGCGAGGTCGTCGTTCTTGTAGTCGATACACGCGTCGAACCCGAAGTCCTCGACCACCGCCCGGCACTTCTCCGGCCCGCCCGCGATACCCACCACCCGCGCGCCGGCGATCTTCGCGATCTGGCCCGCCACCGATCCGGTGGCGCCCGCGGCCGCCGAGATCACGACCGTTTCCCCGGCCTTGGGCCGGCCGATGTCGGTCATCCCGAAATAGGCGGTGGCGCCGGTCGGCCCGTACACCGACATGATCGCCAGCTGGTCGTCCTCGCCCGGGATGGGTGTACTGAACAGGTCGTCGCGGATGATCGCGTACTCGGAGAAGCCGGTCAGCGTGGTGACGACGTCCCCGACGGCATAGGCATCGCAGCGCGACGCGACCACCTCGCCGATCCCGGCCGCGCGGATGACCTCGCCCAGCTGCACCGGCGGAAGGTAGCTCGGCTGGTCGTCGAGCCACGTGCGGGCGGCGGCGTCGATCCCCACGTAGGTGGTGCGCAGCAGCGCCTCCCCCTCCGCCGGTTCGGGCGCCGCGGTGGTGACCAGCTCGGTGTCACCGGGCTGAACAAGCCCCGAGGGGCGGCGACGCAACAACACCTGACGGTTCGGCAACTCGGGCACGATGCAGAAACTACCGAACCGCCCGAAATCAGCCGCGGGAATGGCATATTCAACCGATGGCAGCAAACGACGACCCGGAGGAGCGGATCCGGGAACTCGAGCGCCCGCTCGCCGAGGCGGCGCGGGCATCCGAAGCGGGTAGCGCGCAGCCCGCCGCCCAGGCCTATTCGCCCGGGCCGGCGGGCCCTCCGCCGCCACCGCCCGCGTGGACCTATGGCGGCGCGCCGCCGCAACGTCCCTCGGGCAATCGGATGTGGTGGATCCTGGGCACGGTCATCGTCATCGGCATGCTGGCCCTCGCCGGCGGCATCGCCGCCTTCGCGGCCCACCAACTTTCCGGTGTCCGCTCGATCATCAGCTCCCCGCCGACCATCACCGACATCCCCCCGGGCGGTACCGCACCGTCGACCACCCGGACCAGAACACCCGGGCCGTCGACGTCACCGCCCCCGGCGCCGGGCGACAAGATCAGTGTCTCCGGGGTCGGCGAGAACCGGACGATCACCTGCAACGACAACATCGTGATCGTCCGCGGCGTGTCCAACACGGTGGTGATCACCGGCCACTGCGCGAGCCTCACCGTGTCGGGCATGCAGAACCAGGTCACCGTCGACGCCGTCGACAGCATCGACGCCACCGGCCTCAACAACAAGGTCACCTACCACTCGGGCACGCCGAAGGTCAGCAACGCCGGTAGTTCGAACGTCGTCGAGCAGGGCTGAGACTCAGGAAGGCTCGCCGGGTTCCTCGCCGGGTTCCTCGTCGGGGGAATCGTTGTCGAGAACGCTGACCGCGATGCCATACGGCAGGAACCGCACCTTGCGCTTGGGGTCGACGTTGTTCTTGTTGGCCCGCAGCGCGTCGAGCTCGGTCGCATAAACCTGTTCGACGTGCGCGCCGCCGTTCGCGTCCACCGTGTAGATGGCCCAGACACCGTCTCCGGCCTCGCCGGTGGTCTCGGGCTCCTGGCGGGGGCGCCGCGACACGTCTTCGAAGAACGACGACCACCCGGTCCGGGCTCCTGGCGCCGCGACAAACTTGCTGACCCGCTCGAACATGTCGCGCAGCCCCTCGCTGCCCTCGCGGATCACTCGATCGAACTCGTCGGGATCAAATCCGAACGCACCGTATTCGCCCACGCGACCTCCTCGCCGCTCATGCCGTCACCGCCCAGTGTGCGCGCAGTCGCGGTCGTGCGCCACGCCCTTATGGCGCGGGCGGGGGCGGTGCCGGCGGGGTGATGGGAATCGGCACCGTGACGAACGGGAAATGCAGGTACATCGTGACCGGCGGCTGCGCGGGCGCGGTGGGCGGCGGAGGCGGCGGGGCCGCCGGGGCCGGTGCGGGAGCCGGCCGCTGGACCGGCGGGGGCGTGTACTGCGGGGCCGGCCGGCTCGGGGCGCGGTAGACCGGTGCCGCCGGCGGCGGCTTCTGCGTTTGGGGCGCCGGCTGCTCGGCCACCGGCGGGGCCGGCTGCGGGGCGGCCACCACGGTCGGGGCCTGTCTCTTATACACATCTGA
>NZ_LZSZ01000095.1:0-44002 GCF_001665645.1 Mycobacterium sp. 852002-30065_SCH5024008
TTTAATGATAAGGCGGCCACCGCGATCTACACTTATGCGATCGTCGGCAGCGTCAGATGTGTATAAGAGACAGCCGTAACCCGGTGGCGGGCCGTAGCCCGGATAGCCAGGCGGCGGCGCGCTCAACGTGTTCCGCGGTGTTTACGGACGGGCCCGTCGTTCGTCATGGGCTCCATCCTGTCGGTGGTCCGGGCATTTCTCAATCATGGCCAGGCGGTCGGCGCGTAGCGTCTCTGGCATGGCCGAACTCAAATCCCGGCTGCGGGCCGACCTGACCGATGCGATGAAGAGCAAGGACAAGCTGCGCACGGCGACCCTGCGCCTACTGCTCGCCGCGATCCAAACCGAGGAAGTCTCCGGCAAACAGGCCAAAGCCCTCTCCGACGACGAAGTCATCAAGGTGCTGGCGAGGGAGTCGCGCAAGCGTGCCGAGTCGGCGGAGATCTACACCCAGAACGGCCGCGGGGAGCTCGCCGCCAACGAGCACGCCGAGGCGCGGATCATCGACGAATACCTGCCGACGCCGTTCACCGAGGCCGAGGTGGCCGACGTCGCGGACACCGCCATCGCCCAGGTCGCCGAGGAGATCGGCGAGCGGCCGAGCATGAAGCAGATGGGGCTGGTGATGAAGGCGGCCACCGCGATCGCGGCGGGCAAGGCCGACGGCGCCCGGTTGTCGGCGGCGGTCAAGGAGCGGCTGTAGCGACCACCACCCGGGTGCCGTCCGAGGCCCGCCTGGTGACGCGCCGGGCGTCGAGCTGTTCCAACAACGGCACGGCGACCCGGCGGGTGGTGTCGAGCGCGCGGCGCGCGTCGCTGACGGTGAACGGCTGGGGCAGCGTCGCGAGCACGGCCGCCGCCCGGTCCAGCGCGCCGGACCCGAGCACGACGCCGTCGGCGATCCGGGTCAACCGCCCGGCGCGCACCGCGGCGGCCAGCTCCCGGGGCCCGAGCTTGAGCTCGGCCAGTTCGTCGGCCTCCGGTGCCCGAAAGGGCCCGGCGGCCAGCCACTCCTCGATGGTGCGCACCGCCTTGTCGACGCGGGCCGGCAGGGCCGCCCCCGGCGAACGGACCAACCCGTCGACCACCTGAAGTCCGGTGCCCTCCAGCAGCGTGGGCAGTAATTCAGCGGCGGGCAGGCCGGCGCGCTGCCGCAACGTCTCGAGCGGCATTCCCGCCGCGATGTCGTGGTCCTGGGTCCAGCCCCGCACCGCGGCGGTCGCGCACTCGCGCCGCGCGGCCCACCACTGCGGCTCCACCACCCAGTCGCCCACCCGTAGCCCCGAAGGCGGCAGGCCCATCGCGCGCAGCTCGTCGGCCCGGGCGTAATCGGGCGGACGGACGCGGCCGGTTGCCAGCTCCGCGCCACGATCCCTGGCCGCGCCGCGGCGACGCAGCGCCGGCGGCCGGACGTCGAGCACCTCGATTCCCGCCGGGATCCGGTGCTCCCCGGGATCGCGCAGCAGCCCGATGTCCGAAACCCGCAGCGGCAGGGGCTTCGCCAGCCGCAGCCGGGCCGCCGCCTCACCCAGCTGCCGCACCTGCACGGGCACGGCCGCGGACCCGATGTGCAGTACCAGCTGGCGGTGCAGCGCGTCCGCCGAGCGCAGCGCGACGTCGATCTCCGAGGTGTCCAGCCACACGCCCGGCGTCCGAACGGTGTCGCCGCGGCCGATGTCCCGGCGGTCCACGCCGCGCAGGTTCAGCGCCACGCGCGCCACCGCACCGACCGCCGACTCGTCGCGGCTCAGCGATTGCAGCCCGCGGACCGTGACGCGCCGGCCGGCGTGTTCCAGCTCGTCGCCCACCCGAATCGTGCCGGCCGCCAGGGTGCCGGTCACCACCGTTCCCGCGCCCCGGACGGTGAAGCTCCGGTCCACCCATAGCCGCACGTCGGCACCCGCGTCCGGAACCGGCAGCCGGTCGGTCAGCGCCAGCAGTTCCGCGCGCACCCGCTCGAGGTCGGTGCCGATCGCGACGGCAGCCCCGGCCAGCGAGGTTGCGGCGAACCGTTCGCGCGCCTGCTCGATCGCCGGACCGGGATCGGCGAGGTCGGCCTTGCTGATCACCAGCAGCCCTTGGCGGACACCGAGGGCGTTCAGCGCCCCGAGGTGTTCGTCGGACTGCGGCATCCAGCCCTCGGTCGCGGCGACGACGAACATGACGGCGGGGACCGGGCCCACCCCGGCGAGCATGTTGGCCACGAACCGTTCGTGGCCCGGCACGTCGACGAACGCCAGCCGGCGCCCGCCGAGCTCGGTCCACGCGAAGCCGAGGTCGATGGTCAGACCCCGGCGCCGCTCCTCGGCCAGCCGGTCCGGCCACATGCCGGTGAGCCGGTGCAGCAGGGTGGACTTGCCGTGGTCGACGTGCCCGGCGGTGGCTATGACGAACATGCGAGCACCGCCGCCGCCAGCCGCGCGTCGTCCTCGGGAGCGACCGTGCGCAGGTCGAGCAGGCACCGGCCCGCCTCGAGCCGGCCGACGACTGGCGGGCTGGCGGCGCGCAGCGCGGCGGCGTAGGACTCGGGCAGGCTCACCGCGGCGCTGGGCAGCTGGACGTCCGGCGCCCCGCCGCCGCCGACGGCCGCGATGCAATCCACCACCTCGGCGCCCGGCAGCGTGGCGGCCAGCGACTCGGCGCGCGACCGCAGCTCCGCCACGTCGGCGATCAGCGCGTCGGCCACCGGGGTTGGCGGGCCGGTCAGGGTCGCTTCCAGGGCGGCGAGGGTGAGTTTGTCCACCCGCAGCGCGCGCGCCGCCGGGTGCCGGCGCAGCCGCTCGATCAGCTCGGCGTCGCCCAGCAGCAGGCCGGCCTGGGGGCCGCCGAGCAGCTTGTCGCCGCTCGCGGTGACCAGGTCGGCGCCATCGCGCAGGGTCGTCGTGGCGTCGGGCTCGTCGGGCAGCAGGGGGTGCGGGGAGAGCAGGCCGGAGCCGATGTCGACCACCAGGGGCACGCCGAGTTTCGCCAACTCCGCCACGCCGACCGCCGAGGTGAACCCGGTGACGTGGAAGTTGGACGGATGGACCTTCAGGATGAAACCGGTCTGCGGCCCGATCGCCCCGGCGTAGTCGCGCAGGCTGGTGCGGTTGGTGGTGCCGACCTCGCGCAGCCGGGATCCGGTGGAGGCCAGCAGCTCGGGGATGCGGAACCCGTCCCCGATCTCGACGAGCTCGCCGCGGCTGAGCACGATCTCCTTGCCCGCGGCGAGCGTCAGGGCCGTCAGCAGCAGCGCGGCGGCGTTGTTGTTGACCACGTGCACGGCGCCTGCGGTGGGCACCGCCCGGGCCAGCGCGGCCAGCGCCCCCCGGCCCCGGCGGCCGCGGCGGCCCGTCGCCAGGTCCAGCTCCACGTCCGTGGTCCCCGCCGCGGCGACCACGGCGTCGACGGCGGCCCGCGACAGCGGCGCCCGGCCCAGATTGGTGTGCACCACGACGCCGGTGGCGTTGATGACCGGCCGCAGGCTCGACGCGGTGGCCGGAAGTGCGGCGACGGCGTGCTCGGCGACGCGCTCGGGTTCGATCTCCCCCGCGCGCGCCCGCTGCTGCGCATCGGCGATCACGGACTTCACCAGATCGCGGCCCAGCACCCGCTGGGCTTCGGCCAGGCGCGGATCGGCGAGCAGCGTGTCGGTGCGCGGCACCCGGCGGCGCGGGTCGGTCATGTCAGGCTCGAAGAAGTATGGCGGAGGCGGACGGGAATCGAACCCGCCAGCGGCAGCGTCTGCCGTTCGACGGTTTTGAAGACCGCGCCGGTCACCAGACCGGACACGCCTCCTCGAACCATAGGGACAAGTATGGACGCGTGACCTATCGACTGACCCAGTACGCCCACGGCGGCGGCTGCGCCTGCAAGATCCCGCCCGGCGAGCTGGAGGATGTGGTCCGCGGGCTGGGGGCGAGCGCGCCGCGCGACCCGGTCGGTGAGTTGCTGGTCGGCCTGGACCATGGCGACGACGCCGCGGTGGTGCGCATCGAGGGTGGCGCGGCGCTGATCGCGACGACGGACTTCTTCACCCCGGTGGTCGACGACGCCTACGACTGGGGCCGCATCGCCGCCACCAACGCGCTGTCCGACGTATACGCGATGGGCGGGCGTCCGGTGGTGGCGGTCAATCTGCTGGGCTGGCCGCGCGACGTGCTGCCGTTCGAGCTGGCGGCCGAGACGCTGCGGGGCGGGCTCGACGTGTGCGGCCTGGTCGGCTGCCACCTCGCCGGCGGCCACAGCGTCGACGACCCGGAGCCGAAATACGGGCTGGCCGTCACCGGGATCGGCGACCCGAACCGGTTGCTGCGCAACGACTCCGGCAAGCCCGGCATGCCGCTGTCGCTGACCAAGCCGCTGGGGGTCGGCGTGCTGAACAGCAGGCACAAGGCCACCGGCGAGCGCTTCGAGCAGGCGATCGAGGCGATGACCACGTTGAACGCCGACGCGGCCGCGGCGGCGCTGGCCGCCGGTGTCGAATGCGCCACGGACGTAACGGGTTTCGGGCTACTCGGGCACCTGCACAAGCTGGCACGGGCCAGCGGCGTGACGGCGATGATCGACGCCGCGGCGGTGCCCTACCTGGAGGGCGCGCGGGAGGCGCTGGCGGCCGGCTACGTCAGCGGGGGCACGCGGCGCAACCTCGACTGGGTGGCCCCGCACGTCGACCTGTCCGCGGTCGACGCGGAGGAGGCGCTTTTGCTCGCCGACGCGCAGACCTCGGGCGGGCTGCTGATCGCCGGCGAGATCCCGGGCGCGCCCGTGATCGGGGAGCTGGTGCCGCGCGGCGAGCACACCATCGTGGTGCGGTGAGCGGGCGGGGTTTCGGGCGCGCGCACTAGGCTCAGGGGCATGGCCCCAAAAAACACGATGCGCAAGCTTTTCCTGGAGTGGCCCGTCGTGCGTCAGCTGCGTTCACCGGACAAGCTCGGCCGCGGGTCGGCCGTGACCTCGAAGCGCACCCGCGCCGTCACGCCGCGCACGACGACGGCCGACCGCGTGGTGCAGAGCATCTGCCCGTATTGCGCGGTCGGTTGCGGCCAGCGCGTCTACGTCAAGGACGAGCGGGTGGTGCAGATCGAGGGCGACCCCGACTCGCCGATCTCGCGAGGCCGCTTGTGCCCCAAGGGCGCTGCCAGCGAGCAGCTGGTGAACTCGCCGGGCCGGCAGCTGCAGGTGCTCTATCGTCCGCCGCGGGCGACCGAATGGCAGCCCCTCGAGCTGGACACCGCGATCGACATGATCGCTGACCGGTTCGTCGAATCTCGCCGCCACACCTGGCAGGACATCGACAAGAAGGGCAACCTGCTGCGCCGCACCATGGGCATCGCCGCGCTTGGCGGGGCGACGCTGGACAATGAAGAGAACTATCTCATCAAGAAGCTCTTCACCGCCGCGGGCGCCATTCAGATCGAGAACCAAGCCCGCATTTGACACTCCGCAACGGTTCCCGGTCTGGGAGCCTCCTTCGGGCGCGGCGGCGCCACCCAAACACTGCAGGACATGGCCAACGCCGATTGCATCGTCATCCAGGGCTCCAACATGGCCGAGTGCCACCCGGTCGGATTCCAGTGGGTCGAGGAGGCCCGGGCCCGCGGCGCGCGGGTGATCCACGTCGACCCGCGCTTTACCCGCACCTCGGCGGTGTCGGACAAACACATCCCGATCCGGGCCGGTTCGGACGTGGTGTTGCTCGGCGCGCTGATCAACCACGTCTTGACCAATGATCTGTGGTTCTCCGAGTACGTCGTCGCCTACACCAACGCAGCCACCCTGATCAACGAAAAGTTCAGGGACACCGAGGATCTGAACGGTCTGTTCTCCGGCTTCGACCCCGAGACCGGGCAGTACGACACGTCGACGTGGGCCTACGACGAGGAGGGGAACGGCCAGATCGAGTCCCCGGGTGGCGGCCATACACACGGGGCGTCGGCCGCGCAGAGCGCGGCGGGCCACGAGCACGGCAGCGGCGGTCCGCCGCTCGAGCACGCCCGCGTCAAACGCGATGAGACCCTGCAGCACCCGCGCACGGTGTTCCAAATCCTCAAGCGCCACTACGCCCGCTACACGCCGGAAATGGTCACGGACGTCTGCGGCATCAGCCGCGCCGATTTCGACTACCTGGCCCGCTCAATCGTCGAGAACTCCGGGCGCGAGCGCACCACGTGCTTCGCGTACGCCGTCGGGTGGACGCAGCACACCCTGGGCGCCCAATTCATCCGCACCGCAACCATTTTGCAGCTCCTACTGGGCAACGTCGGCCGCCCCGGCAGCGGCATCATGGCGCTGCGCGGCCACGCCACCATCCAGGGCTCCACCGACATCCCGACCCTGTTCAACCTGCTGCCCGGCTACCTGGCGATGCCCAAGGCGGGCACGCACGACACCCTGGCCGACTATCTCGACGCGGTGGGATCGAAGAAGCAGAAGGGCTTTTGGGCCAACTCCGACGCCTACGCGATCAGCCTGCTCAAGGCGTGGTGGGGGGAGGCGGCCACCGAGGACAACGACTGG
Organism: Mycobacterium sp. 852002-30065_SCH5024008; assembly: GCF_001665645.1. Lineage (NCBI taxonomy): Bacteria > Bacillati > Actinomycetota > Actinomycetes > Mycobacteriales > Mycobacteriaceae > Mycobacterium > Mycobacterium sp. 852002-30065_SCH5024008. The sequence goes on from NZ_LZSZ01000095.1 coordinate 6,499, forward strand.
GCCTACGACTACCTGCCGCGGCTGTCCGGCCCGCACGGCACGTATCAGACCGTCGTGGGCATGCTGTCCGACGAGGTTGAGGGCTACTTCCTGCTGGGCCAGAACCCCGCGGTCGGGTCGGCGCACGGCCGGATGCAACGCATGGGCATGTCCCACCTCAAGTGGCTGGTGGTGCGCGACCTCAACCTCATCGAGTCGGCCACCTGGTGGAAGGACGGGCCCGAAATCGCCTCGGGCGAACTGAAAACGGAGGACATCGAGACCGAGGTGTTCTTCTTGCCCGCTGCCACGCACGTGGAGAAGGCGGGATCGTTCACCCAGACCCAGCGCCTGGTGCAGTGGCGGCACAAGGCCGTCGAGCCGCCGGGCCAGTGCCAGAGCGAGTTGCAGTTCTTCTTCGAACTCGGCAAGCGGATCAGGCAGCGGTTGGCCGGGTCGACCGATGAGCGCGACCGGCCCCTGCTGGACCTGACGTGGGACTACCCGACCGACGAGCGCGGCGAGCCCGACGGCGAAGCCGTATTGGCCGAGATCAACGGGTATTACGCCGCCGACCGCGCTCCGCTGTCGTCGTACACCGAGTTGCGCGCCGACGGGTCGACCGCCGCCGGTTGCTGGATCTACACCGGCGTGTACGCGAACGCCACCAACCAGGCCGCGCGCCGCGTCCCGCACGGCGGTGAGTCGCCGAGCCAGCAGGAGTGGGGCTGGGCGTGGCCGGCCGACCGGAGAATTCTCTACAACCGCGCGTCGGCCGACCCGGACGGCAAGCCGTGGAGCGAACGCAAGCGCTACGTGTGGTGGGACTCGGACCAGCAACGGTGGGTCGGCTACGACGTGCCCGACTTCGTCGCCGACCGGGCGCCGGGCAGTAGGCCCGACCCGGACGTCGGCGGTCCCGACGCGCTCGCCGGCGACGACCCGTTCATCATGCAGGCCGACGGCAAGGGCTGGCTGTTCGCGCCGAAGGGGCTTCTCGACGGGCCGTTACCCACGCACTACGAACCGCAGGAGTCGCCGGTCGCCAACGCGCTGTATCCCCAGCAGCGAAACCCCGGACGAATCACCTTCCCGCGCAAGGACAATCTGAGCGCGCCGAGCGCCGGAGAGCCGGGGGCCGACGTGTACCCGTACGTGTTCACCACCTACCGGCTCACCGAGCATCACACCGCCGGTGGGATGAGCCGCTGGCTGCCCTACCTGTCGGAGCTGCAACCGGAGATGTTCTGCGAGGTGTCCCCGGAGTTGGCCGCCGAACGCGGACTCGAACCGTACGGTTGGGCCACCATCGTCTCGCCGCGCGCGGCGATCGAAGCCCGGGTGCTGGTCACCAAACGTGTTGCCCCGCTGGTGATCAACGGCCACACCGTGCACCAGATCGGCCTGCCGTACCACTGGGGTGTGGGCAGCGACGCCGTGGTCAGCGGGGACGCGGCCAACGACCTGCTCGGCGTGACACTCGACCCCAACGTGCAGATCCAGGAGTCGAAGGCCGGCTCGTGCGACATCCGCCCGGGCCGCCGGCCACAGGGCGAGGACCTGTTGCGCCTGATCGCCGAATATCAGTCCCGCTCGGGGGCCACCACCGAGACCGGCAATGTGCGGATCAGCGACGGCGTCTGGGAAGGGGGAGCCGATGGGTCAGCTGAGCGGACCGACCGACCCGACGAGTGACGCCGGCTGGGTCGAACCCAAGCCGCGCAAGGGATTCTTCACCGACACCTCGATCTGCATCGGCTGCAAGGCCTGCGAGGTCGCGTGCAAGGAGTGGAACCGCAATCCCCGCGATGGTGACCTGGAGCTGCTGGGTTCGTCCTACGACAACACCGGCGCGCTGGGCGCCAGCACCTGGCGGCACGTGGCGTTCATCGAGCAGGGGCGCGACCGGATCGACCAGGCGCGCGAATCGGGTCGCGCCCTAACCGAATTGGGCATGCCGACGCTTCCCGGCAACGCGCCGCGCCCAGACATCACGCCGCCGGACACCCCCGAATTCCGCTGGCTGATGTCGTCGGACGTGTGTAAGCACTGCACCCACGCCGGCTGCCTGGACGTCTGCCCGACGGGCGCGTTGTTCCGCACCGAGTTCGGCACCGTCGTCGTGCAGGACGACGTCTGCAATGGGTGCGGCACCTGCGTGGCCGGGTGCCCGTTCGGCGTGGTGGAGCGTCGTAGCGACGGCACGTACGCGACGCCCACCAAAAGCCCCGAGCGTCCCGATCGTCCCGCCGAGAAGTTCGTCACCGGGGTCGCCCAGAAGTGCACGCTGTGCTACGACCGCCTCGTCGAAGACCAGATCCCGGCGTGTGCGCAAACCTGCCCGACCACGTCGATCAAGTTCGGTGACCACGACGACCTGGTGGTCAACGCCCGGGAACGAGTCGCCGCGCTGCACGCCCAGGGTTTGACGGAGGCCCGCCTCTACGGCGCCAACGAACACGACGGCGTGGGCGGCACCGGCTCGATCTTCCTGCTGCTCGACGAGCCGGAGGTCTACGGCCTGCCGCCCGACCCGCGCGTGTGCACGGCGGACCTGCCCCAGATGTTCAAACGAGCGGGCATGGCCGCGGCGGGGATGTTCGCCGCCGCGGCGGTGGCGTTCTGGAAGGGTAGATGAAAAGCCCATGAGCACTTCGGAATACGACAGCCTGCGGCCGCCGGAGCCCGCGGGCGGCAAGCGCCGCAGGGGCAGGCGGGCGGGCCGCCGGGGCGGCGGCGACGGTGCGCGCGAGATGCCGATGGTCCCGGATGTCGAGTTCAGCTCGTACTACGGGCGCCCGGTCGTCAAGCCGGCGCCCTGGGGACATGAGGTTGCGGCGTACCTGTTCCTGGGTGGCGTCGCGGGCGGGTCCGGCCTGCTCGCGGCCGGGGCCCAGCTCACCGGGCGAGACACATTGCGCCGCAACGCCAGGCTGTCCGCGTTGATCGCGGTGATGCTGGGCGCGGTCGCCCTGGTCAAAGACCTGGGCCGGCCCGAGCGTTTCGTCAACATGCTGCGCACGGTCAAGCTGACCTCGCCGATGAGCATCGGCTCGTGGATCCTCAGCTTCTTCAGCGCCGGCATCGGGGTGGCCGCGGTGTCCGAGGTCGACCGGATGACCGGTGAGCGAATCCCGTTGGGGCCGTTGCGCCCCGTTCTGCGCGCCGTGGAGGGACCCGCCGGGTTGGAAGCCGCGGTCTTCGCGCCGCCACTTGCGGTCTACACGGCGGTGCTGCTCACCGATACCGCGACCCCGACGTGGAATGCCGCGTACCGAGACCTGCCGTTCGTGTTCGTGAGTTCGGCGAGCCTGGCCGCATCGGGATTGGCGATGATCACCACCCCGGTCGCCGAGGCGGGGCCCGCTCGCAGGCTGGCCGTCATCGGCGCGACCGCTGACCTGATCTCCGCCAGGTTCACCGAATATCGGATGGACCCGGTGACCAGGGAACCGCTGCACGAAGGCAGGCCCGGCCGGCTGCTGGCCTGGAGCGAACGGCTGGCCGCCGCGGGCGGTCTGGGCGCACTGCTCGGCGGACGACATCGCGGCGTCGCCGCCCTGTCCGGCCTGGCGCTGCTGACGGCGTCGGCAATGCTGCGGTTCGGCTTCTTCGAGGCGGGGCTGGAGTCGGCCCGCGATCCCCGCTACACGATCGAACCCCAGAAGCGCCGGCTTGAGGCGCGCCGGGCCGCCGGGGCCGCCGGCGACTCGATCACCACCGCGGGCTGAGCACTGGCGCGGTTTGCGCCAGGCGGACCGGGGTAAGCATAGGAACATGACGAATTTTGGCTACACTCTGATGACCGAGCAGAGTGGACCCAATGACCTTGTACGGCAAGCTGTTTCAGCCGAAGAGCGGGGTTTCGACTTCGAGGTGTGCAGTGACCACTTCTCGCCCTGGCTGACCACGCAGGGGCATGCGCCCAATGCCTGGACCGTGCTGGGCGCGGTGGCGCACGCCACCGAACGGGTCGACCTCTACACGTACGTGACGTGCCCCACGATGCGCTACCACCCGGCGATCGTCGCTCAGCAGGCCGCGACCGTGCAGATCCTGTCCGACGGCCGGTTCACCCTGGGCCTGGGCACCGGCGAGAACCTCAACGAGCACGTGATCGGCAAGGGCTGGCCGACCGTGGAACGTCGCCAGGACATGCTGCGCGAAGCCATCAAGATCATCCGCGAGCTGTTCGGTGGCCAGCTGGTGAACTTCACCGGCGACTACTTCCAGGTGGACTCCGCGCGCCTGTGGGACGTGCCCGAGGTCCCGGTCGGCATCGCGGTGGCGATGGGCGGCACCAAGGCCGTCGACAAATTCGCCCGGCTGGCAGACCACTTCGTCGCGGTGGAGCCCGACGGGGAGCTCGTCGACGCCTGGCACGCCGCGCGTCAGGCCGCCAACCTGGCGGGCGGCGGACGCGTGGTCGGCCAGATCCCGGTGTGCTGGGACCCCGACCGCGAGACCGCGATAAAACGCGCCCACGAGCAGTTCCGCTGGTTCGCCGGCGGCTGGAAGGTCAACGCCGACCTGCCGACGCCGGCGGGTTTCGCCGGCGCGACCCAATTCGTCCGGCCCGAAGACGTCGCCGATTCCATCCCCTGCGGCCCCGACCTCGACGCGATCGTGGAGGCCGTCCGGCCCTATTGGGAGGCGGGGTTCACCGACGTGGCGTTGGTCCAGGTCGGCGGCGACTCGCAGGACCTCTTCCTGAAAGAAGCAGCCGAACCTTTGCTTGCCGCGCTGCGTAAAGCGGCAGGTTGATCTAGACGTTTGGGCAGTAGCTGCCCGGGTATCCGGCTTCAATCGTGCGCACCGGTGAGTACGGGCGATGCGGCGCGCGAACACCGGCTGGCAGCGCCGACTACCCGAAGATCCGCAAAGGGGCTGTCTTGCAGCACCTTTGCCCCGATTCGCGTTCGCCGTTAGGCAAGGAGAGTTGACGATGGGCGATCGATCCGCCACCACCTCCGCTCTGGTCAAGGCACTCAGCGGCGCCAGCTTCGGGCTGGGTTTGAGCGAGCTGATCGCCCCGGGAAAAGTTGCTGCCGTTGCGGGAGTCGACGACACCCCCCGGTCACGAAAGGTCATCCGCGCGCTGGGCGCGCGTGAATGCGGCCACGGCGCCGCGCTGCTGGGCGGCCCCGACAAGCTGGTGTGGACCCGGGTGGCCGGCGACGTCCTGGACATGGCGCTGTTGATGGCCGGGGTGGCCGCGCGCGGCCCGGGACGGCGGCGGCAGGGCACGGTGTCGGCCGTGCTGCTCACCGGCATAGCGGGCCTCGACCTCTACACGGCACTGCGCACTGTCAACGGCGGCGGCCGGCACGTGAACGGCGCCCGGCACCGCACGCTGCGCGCGGCGGTCACCGTGCGGCGCTCGCCCGAGGAGGTGTACCGGTTCTGGCGTGATCTGGAAAACCTGCCGAGCTTCATGCACCACCTGCAAGCGGTCACCCCCGGCGCCGACGGACAGTCGCACTGGGTCGCCAACGCCCCGGCCGGACAGTCGGTGCAGTGGGACGCGCAGATCACCGAGGACGACACCAACCGGCGGATCGCATGGCAGTCGCTGCCGGGCTCGGCGATCGAGAACGGCGGCAGCGTCGAATTCACGCCCACCGCCACCGGCGACGGCACCGAAGTTCGCGTCAGGATCGGCTACCACATCCCCGGCGGGCTGTTCGCGAAGGCGGCGGCAAGCCTGTTCGGCGAGTCCCCCGAACAACAAGTCAACGACGACCTCCGGCGCTTCAAGCAGATTCTTGAAACCGGCCAGGTGCTGCGTTCGGACGGGTCTCCCGAAGGGACGGCGGCGGCCCGGCAGCTGCACCAGCAGCCCGCTCAACCGAACGAAGGAGCCAGCGTATGAAAGCCACCGTCTGGGCGGGCCGCAACAGCGTCCAGGTGGAGTCCGTTCCGGACCCCAAGATCCTCAACGACCGCGACGCCATCGTGCGCATCACCTCGACGGCGATCTGCGGTTCCGATCTGCACCTCTACGACGGCTACATCCCCACCGTGAAGCACGGCGACGTGCTCGGGCACGAGTTTATGGGCGAGGTGGTCGAAGTCGGCAAGGCGGTCAACAACCTGGCCATCGGTGATCGGGTGGTGGTGCCGTTTCCGATCGCGTGCGGGGCGTGCTCCGCCTGCCGGCGTGACCTGTATTCGCTGTGCGAGAACTCCAATCCGAACGCCGGGATCGCCGAGAAATTCATGGGTCATTCCCCGGCGGGACTGTTCGGTTACTCGCACATGCTCGGCGGCTTCGCCGGTGGTCAAGCCGAATACGCGCGGGTGCCGTTCGCCGATGTGGGCCCGCTCAAGATCGAAGACGACCTGACCGACGAGCAGGTCCTGTTCCTGTCCGACATCCTCCCGACCGGTTACATGGGTGCGGAGATGTGCAACATCACCCCCGGTGACGTGGTCGCGGTGTGGGGTGCGGGCCCGGTCGGCCTGTTCGCGATCATGAGCGCGTTCCTGCTCGGGGCGTCGAAAGTCATTGCCGTCGACCGTGTTCCGTATCGACTCGAACTGGCGAAGCAGATCGGCGCCACGCCGGTCAACTTCGCCGAAACGTCGGTCCTCGAGGAGCTTCGGGACATCACCGCCGGCCGGGGGCCCGACCATTGCATCGACGCCGTCGGCATGGAAGCGCGCAGTGGGTCCGCCCCGGTGGATGCCTATGACCGCGTCAAGCAGGCGGCGCGCCTGGAAACCGAACGCCCGCATGCCATCCGGGAAGCGGCGATGAGTTGCCGCAACGGCGGCACTCTTTCGATCGTCGGGGTGTACGGCGGCCTGATGGACAAATTCCCGATCGGGGCCGTCATGAACCGATCGCTGACCATCAAGACCGGTCAGTGTCACGTGCATCGCTATATGCGCCCGCTGCTGGACCGGATTCGCAACGGCGACATCGACCCGACCATTGTCGTGAGCCACCACCTGAGCCTCGACCAGGCGCCCCACGGCTACGAGATCTTCAAGAACAAAGAGGACCGCTGCACCAAAGTCATCCTCAATCCGACGTAATCCAAAGGGTGAAGGGGAATAGCCATGGCAAATGAATTGGAAGGCAAGAAAGTCGCGATTCTCGCCGCGGACGGCGTGGAGAAGGTGGAATTCGAGCAACCTCGTGCGGCACTCGAAGAGGCCGGCGCACAGGTCGAGCTGCTTTCGCTGAAGACCGGAGAAATTCAGGCTCGCAATCACGACCTCGAACCGGCCGGAACCTTCAAAGTCGACCGTGCGGTGTCGGACGCGTCGGTAGCCGAATTCGACGGCCTGGTACTTCCGGGTGGCACCGTGAATCCGGACAAGCTGCGGATGGACGCCACCGCAGTCTCCTTCGTGCGCGACTTCGTCGGCTCCGGAAAGCCGGTCGCGGCGATCTGCCACGGCCCCTGGACGCTGCTGGAAGCCGGTGTGGCAGAGGGCCGCACGCTGACGTCTTACCCGTCCATTCGCACCGATCTGCGCAATGCCGGCGCAAACGTGGTGGACGAGGAGGTCGTCGTCGACGGCAATTTGATCACCAGTCGCTCACCGAAGGACCTGCCGGCGTTTTGCGCGACCATTGTCAAGCAATTCGCCCATGCGCCTGCGAGTTAGCCGAAAAATGCCTTTAACCACTCCGTTTGAACCCATCGGTTTGCGGGCATTACACAGGCCAAGCAGTGATCGCCGCGGCGATCTGTCGAAAGGCCAAAGTTGACCACAACATATCCAGGACCCGCTGTCTCGGCTGCTTCGAACGTGTATCAGCCCCAGGACGATTCCCGATTACTGGTGAATGAGATGCGAGAAAGCGCGCTCATTCCGGGCCGGCGCGTTCTCGACTTGTGTACGGGCAGCGGATTCGTGGCGATCGCGGCCGCCGAGATGGGTGGCGCCGACGTGACGGCCTTCGACATCTGCCCGCACGCCGTGGGTTGCTCTCGCGACAACGCGGCCACCGTCGGCGTGAATGTCGATGTGCGCAAGGGCACTTGGAGCGATGCGCTCGACTGCGCGCCGTTCGACGTCGTCGTGTCCAACCCGCCGTACGTGCCGACACCGCCGAACGGTGACACGGAGCACATCGGCCCCGGCGCCGGCCCGTCGTGGGCCTGGAACGCCGGCCCTGATGGCCGGATGGTGTTGGACCCGCTGTGCGAAGCGGCGCCGAAGTTGCTGTGCGACGGGGGATCCCTGCTTCTCGTGCACTCGGCACTCGCCGGTGTCCGGCAATCGCTGGATTCCCTGAAGTGGGCCGGCATGGACGCCAAAGTCATTGCGTCGAAATGGATACCGTTCGGCCCCGTGATGACGGCGCGGGCGAGGTGGCTCGAGAGCGTCGGCCTGATACCCCGCGGACGCCGGGAAGAGGAGCTGATCGTGATCCGGGCGGACAAGCGGTGACTACCACCCGGGTCCAGGTGGTTGCCGGCGGGCCGGTGCTGGTGTCCGGCCCGGTGCGCATCGAGATGCCGAACGGGGAGGTCGTCGAGTCCGACCGGTTCATGGTGGCGATCTGCACCTGCCGGCGCAGCGAGAAGTATCCCTTATGCGACACCAGCCATCGCAGATGCCGGAACCTGGCCCGCCGGACGTCTAGTCCAGCGCCCTCCGCAACGACGACCGACCCTGCTGCCACGACGCCATAACCGCGTCGGCCAAACGGTCTTCGACCGCCGCGTGCGCGCGGATCCCGAACACGATGTCGCGATCGAGGTGCGGCTCCCGCTCGACGAGATCCCCGACCACGTCTATGCGCACCACGTGCTCGTGCACGGCGTCGGCCTCGACGTGCTCGGCGTAGAACTCGACGCACGCCGTTGGTGCCCCCATCCGCTGCAGGGCCTGCACCATTCGCCGGGATCCCGGCGGGGAGGTGATCTCCGTCGAAGCGAAGTGCCCGATCGCCGCGCCACGCAACTCGCGGTGCAGCCCGAACAGCGACATCAGGTTCACCGCCGCCAAAGCTTCGGCGTGAACTGCGTCCACGTAGGCCAGATACGTCGTGTCCAGATTCGCGGCCGCCATCAGATCGGCGAAAAGCTGCTGGTGCAGCCGGGGACCCTGGCCCGCGCCATACTCGTCGAATTCGATTGCCACGAAAGCCGCTTTCGCGACACCCATCAGCCGCGGGATCGCCCACGCGTGCGGATCGCCCTCTTTGAGGTGATACACGGACCGGTGGACGAAGTACTCGCGCATCTGTTGCCACGTTCCGGTGTCGCGCAGGTAATACGATGGACCCGTGCCGTCGACCGGTTCGACCGAGATGGCGTCCATTTCGGCGGCGGCGGTCTGATCCGATGCGATGGGCCCGACGTCGCGGCGCACGCCGGCCAGGAAAACGCGTTCGAGCTCGCCGCGCAGTGCCAGCAGTGCCGGATTCCATTCCCAGCCGGGGTCGACGCCCGCGAAGCCGCGGTAGTGCAGCTCGTAGCACATGCACAGCGCCAGCTGCAGATCCAGGCCGTAGGGATCCGAATCGCGCACGGACGCGCCGATGCGGGTCAGGTGGTCATGTGACGGCGGTCCGGTCAGCGCGCGTCGGACTGCGGTCGACAGCGGCCCGTGTGCCGCCGGCAGGGCGGGTTCGGTGATGATCGATGCGCGGGTCACGCCCACGACTACCCGCAATCCAGGGGCCACAAACGGTGCGGCGCCACCCCTACCCACCCTCGGCCGGCAGCCGGAAGATGATGTCGGCCGTCGTCCCGGCGGGGGTGCAGTCGAGTGCGAGCGCGGTGCTGAGCGCCCGCATCAGCACCAGGCCCCGCCCACCGTTGCCGGGGTTGACCTGCGGTGGCTTCCACGAGCCCTGGTCGCTGATCCGGGCGAGGATTTCGCCGTCGGCGAGTTCGACGTCGAGCAGCATCGTGCCCAGCGGTTGTCCGGAGTATGCGTGCTCGACGCAGTTCGTGCAGGCCTCGTTGACGACCAGCACGATGTCGGCGGCCAGTTCGTCCGGCACGTCCGCGGTGCGCAGCCATTCGGCCAACCGATGCCGGATGCCAACCAACCGCCCTGCGCTGGCTTCACTTTCGATCCGAAGCGGGGACTGCTGGTGCCGGTAGATCACCATCGCCACATCGTCGTCATACCCCGCCGCGGGCGCCAGCTCACTCAGGACCGCATCGGCGACCGAGTCCAACGGCAACGTCGTCGTCTTCGCCAGCACCGCTGCGGCGCGGTCCATCCCGTCATCGATGGACTCGTGTTTGCGCTCGACCAGCCCGTCGGTGAACAGCATCAGGGTGGAGCGGGGCGGCAGCACGCGGCTGGTCTGCGGGCGGGGGTCGGGGCGGCGGACCGCGAGCGGCACCGACGCGGCATCGGTCAACATCAGCGTCGTCCCCGGCTCGGACCCGACGAGCACGGCGGGCATGTGGCCGGCGTTGCTGTATTGCAGGACACCGGATTCGGTGTCGAGGATCGCCAGGAAAACGGTGGTGCAGTATGCGTTCGGGATGAGCGAGGCCGCCGAGTCGAGTTGCTCGAGCAGCAACGCGGGCTCTGCCCCGTTGATCAACAGCGCCCGCGCCGAGCTGCGTAGCTGGCCCATGACCGCCGCGGCCGGCAGCCCGCGACCCACGCAGTCACCGACGACGATGCCGATGCGATGGTCGCCGATCGGCAGCACGTCATACCAGTCGCCGCCGATTTCCAGGGGCGGGACCGCGGGCTCGTAGCGCACGGCGAAGCCCGGGGGCGGCTGCATCGTCGGCAGTAGGGCGCGCTGCAGGGTCAGCGATGTCTCGCGGGCGCTTTCGAATTGGCGGACGTGTTGCATGGCCAGGCTCAGGTGGCCGATGAGGACGGTCACCAGCAGCCGGTCTTCGGCACTGATCCAGCGCGGCGAGCGCAGCTCCAACCACAACGCCAGGTCGCCCGCGCCGGAGAGCACCGCCACCAATCCGTGTGCCTTGCCGGGATTGTCGGGTCGCTCAACCGTTTTGGCGGTCAGCGGCAGCTGGTGACGCGCGACCTCGAAGGTATGACGCAACCACGGATCCAGCTTGCGCCAGGACGTTTTGGACGTCTCGCCCGCCACTTGGACGGTCGGTTCGCCGTCGCCGGTCGGCCAGGAGATCGCGACCACCCGTTGTACGTCGATAGCCGTGCTGCACTCGTCGAGAGTGATGGACAGCAGCTCGTCAACGCTTTTGGCCACCGCCACCGCAGTCGCCAACCGCAGCACCGCGCTTTCCCTCGCGGCGAAGGCCCTTTCGGCGGTGATGTCACGGATCGTCCCCACGAAGACGCCTTGTTCGCTGCCGCTGCCCTGCACCGCGTTGATGCTCACCGTCACCCAAACCAGGTGCCCGTCGCGGTGCCGAATCGGTGTCTCGTAGGTGGTGGTGCCGATGCTCTGGACCAGCGCTTGCTGTTGGCGGGCGCCCTGTTGGTCGACCAACCACGGGTGCGGCCACCGGTAGGGCAGGCCCTCGGCGGGATAGCCGAGTATTTCGATCAGGGCGTTGTTCATGTCGATCACGGAGCCCTCGTGATCGGCGACGAAGAAGCCCTCCTGCAACGAATTGACCAGCGCGGTGCGGAATCTGTCGCGGTCGGCCAGTCCCTCGGCGCGGGCGCGCTCGCGCGCGAAGCGCCTGGTGCCGTCCAGGAAGCCGCGGGTGGCGATGTCGAGCGGGACCAGCAGCTGCAACAGGAATTCCAGCGCGATCGGCGCGTCTATCTGGATGTCCTTGGCCAGAACGAGGATCAGCTGGACGTGCCGCTCGATGATCGCGAGCAGGCTGACTTCCTCCTGCAGGGCTCGGCGGCCGAGCTCATATGCGGCCGCCAGGCTGTCCTCGTCACGCGCCTCCATGTAGGTGCGCAGCGCCGCGGCGTACTGGGCGTGGAACTCGTCGCTATCACTCATGTCGAGACGCCCCGATGACGAGCGGTCAGCACCATGGCATCGTCGGTTTCCTTGGCATCCTTACCGAGTAATTCCTCGGCGATGACGACTGCGGTGGCCGAGAAGTCGATGTGGTCAAGGTAGTTTTCGGCGATCCCGTCGGTGCTTATCACGAGTAGGTCTCCCGGACGGATCGAAATAACCTGCGCCGGTCTGATTTCCGGTATGCGATAGCCGACGATTCCCGCGGTAAGCCGTGCGCTGGATCGGATTTGGACGCCGGTCGGGGACTTGGCCACCACGTCGGCGGTGACGTTGCCGACGCCCGTCCAGGTCAGCGTGTTAGCGGCGAAGTCCACCCGTGCCAACGTCATCGCCACCCCTCTGGTGCCCTCCAGCACACGATGGCAAAGCTGGATCAATACTTCGAGCCGCTCCGAACTGGAGCGTTTGACCGCTTCGATGGCGCGCAGCGCAGCGGCTGCGGCATCCGGACCGTGGCCGAGGCCGTCCACCACGCCGAACAGCGCAGCTTCGCGGCCGATGTCGACTGCGAGGCCTCGATCGCCCGAGACATACTCGCTGGGCAGTGGGCGGCCCGCCCTTGCCCACTCGATCGGACCGAACCGGCCGTTGTCACGCACGGGGAGGGACCCATTTCCACATCTCGACGACCGTCCCCCGGCCGAGCGCGGACTCCACGAACAACTTGTCCATCAGCCGGCGGGAGCCCGGTAGGCCCATCCCCAACCCGCGGCCGGTCGAATACCCGTCTTCCATCGCCCGCTCGATGTCCAAGATGCCCGGTCCCTGATCCTCGGCGCGCACCACCAGAGCCTTGCGGCCCTCCCGGTCGGCCACGAAGACCCGGACGCTGCCGCGGCCGGCGTAGCTGGTGATGTTTCGCGCGATCTCGGAGATCGCCGTCGCGATCATTGTGACGTCTGTGAGGGAGAATCCCAGATCGAGTGCGAGTTGGTGTCCGGCTTTGCGAGCTTCGACGATGTCGTCGGAATTGTCGATGGCGACGACGATATCAGTCGCCACCATCGCGCCCGATCGTCGGCTTCCGCTGCGTCAGTTGACGATTCAGCAGGGCGAGGCCTTCTTCGAGGTCCAGCGCCGTATTCATGTCGTCGAACGCCAAACCCAGCTGGACCATCGCGAAGGCCACTTCCGGCTGCAGGCCGACGATCACCGTGTCAGCGCCGCGCAGCCGCGTCATGTGCGCAATGGTCCGCAGCGACCGGGCCGCGAACGAGTCCATCACGTCGATGGCGGTGACGTCGACGATGATGCCCTGCGCGCGGAACCGGCTGACCCGCTCCATGAGGTCATAGCGGAGCCGCTCGGCGTCGGAGTCGCTGAGCGCGGCCTGGACCGAGGCGATGAGGATCGCACCCTGTTTCAGGATCGGTACGGGCATGGCGCGCTCGTGTTCCTCGTAGCTATCCTGGCTGCTCGCCGGTGCGAGTGACCTCGTAGCCCAGCAGGCGCTCGGCTTCCTCGATGCCGCCCTGCAGGTCGCCGACGGCGTTCATCTTCGACAGGTCCAGCCCGATGGTCACCAGCGTCAGGGCGATTTCGGAGGACAGGCCGGTGATGATGACGCTGGCGCCCATCAGACCCGACGCGTCGACCGTCTGCACCAGGTGGTTGGCCACCGTGGAGTCGATGGTCGGCACACCGGTGATGTCGATGACCACCACTTTCGCGCGGTTCGCGCGGATGGCTCTCAGCAGTTGCTCGGTGACCTGTCGGGCGCGCTGAGAATCGAGCACACCGATGATCGGCAGAATCAGCAGCTGTTCGCGCACCTGCAGCACCGGCGTCGACAGCTCGCGGATGGCTTCCTGCTGCTGGCGGATGATGCGCTCGCGTTCCTGCACGAAGCTGACCGCCACGGTGTTGGCGATGCGGTTGGCCGCGGGTTCGTAGGCATCCAGAACCCGATTTAGCATCTCGAATTCGGTCTGGTACTTCTCGAACAACGAGCGCGCCAGCACGTCACGCAGCAACAACACGATGCCGACGACCTCGTCCGTTTCCACGCCCCGCGGAATGATGCGCTCGGATAGGTCGCGCGCGTAGGCCTGCAGCGCCTCGACGCTACCGGTCTCGAGCACCTCCACGTAGTTGTCGTAGACGGCAGTCGCCTCGGAGAACAGCTCCTCCGGCGTCATCGCGGTGAGCAGTTCGGCCTCGGTGATCCTGCGTGCCCACTCCTCGCGCAGCACGGTGCGGTTCTGCCGCAGGTGCTGGACGAGCTGTGGCAGCAGGCCCTCGCTGGAAATGCTGACCGCCTGCGCGGTGGCGCCCCCGCCGCTGAACTCCGCCGGCGAATCTGACATATTGCCTCCCGAGTGCCGGTCCGCGCCCCGCTGTGTGCAGGCTCGATTTTGCGAGACTAGCCTGGGTTGTCGCGGGGCAGGTGTTGAGGGCATATTCTTCTCGCAGTTCGCAACGCAGGCTAGGCTTGCACCACACCTGACGCCCAGGACAAAGGATCGCCATTGTCAGCTCCTGATTCGATTACCACGTTGGTTGAGGACCACGATGGGGTGTCCGTGGTCAGTGTCAGCGGCGAAATCGATCTGGTCACGGCGCCGGCCCTGGAACAGGCCATCGGCGCGGTTGTCGCGGAGAGCCCCTCGGCACTGGTCATCGATCTCTCCGCGGTGGAATTCCTCGGTTCGGTGGGCCTGAAGATCCTGGCGGCGACGTACGAGAAGCTGGGCCAGGCGACGGGGTTCGGGGTGGTCGCGCGCGGCCCGGCGACCAGGCGGCCGATTCACCTGACCGGGCTGGACAAGACGTTCCCGTTGTACCCGACGCTGGACGACGCGTTGACCGCGGTGCGGGACGACAACATCAGCCGGTAGTCGTCGCTGCGCGCGGTTGCGCAACAACGTTTTTGGTGAATTGCCAACGTCCATTGCGATATATGGCTACCAAATTGGCGGCCGCGGAAATCAATTCACTTTGCGAAAGCGGATAACGAATTCTCGCGACCATCCTGCGTGAAACGGCGCTGGCGCATGCGACAGGTGCGATGATCACGCCTATGGACGTCGACAATCCTCAAGACGACCAGCGATGGGATAGCCACGAGCGTGGCGAAACCGAAATCCAACGGCTGGACCGCAATTGGAACAGCCTGCTGCAGGAGCTGCGCGTCGTGCAGACGGGCGTGCAGCTGCTCACCGGTTTCCTGCTGACCCTGCCGTTCCAGCAACGTTTCGACGTTCTCGCCCCGCTCCTGCGCGACGCCTATCTCGCGACTGTGGGGTGCTCGGTGGGCGCGACAGTGCTGCTGATCGCCCCGGTGGGCATGCACCGGATGCTCTTCCGGCGCCATCGTCTCCAGGTGCTGGTGTCGGCCGCGCACCGCTGCGCGTACGCCGGGCTGGCGCTGCTCGGCCTCGCCCTGACCGGGGTGACGATCATCGTGTTCGCCGCGGTGGCCGGACGCAGCCCGGCACTGATCGCGGGAGCGTGTGCGCTGACGCTGTTTACGTTCTTCTGGTGGCTGCTACCGATTCTGCTCCGCACCCGCGGCATGTAGCGCGAGTTCGGAGATGCGGGTCGAGTCCAGGTGCTCGAGCAGGTCTTGTGGATCGGCGAAGATCGGTGCCGAGCCCGCCGCCTGCAGCTCCTCGCGCGCAATGCCGCCGCTGAGCAGCCCGATGCAGGGCAATCCGGCGCCCGCCGCGGCATGTGCGTCCCACACCGCGTCCCCGACGAACACGGCATGGTCGGCATCCACCCCGGCCCGCTCCAGCGCGACCTGCACGATGCCGGGTTCGGGCTTGGCGGTGTCGACGTCGCGCGAGGACGTCGTTTCGGAGATGACGTCGTCGCAGTCGAGGACCTTGCGCAAGATCTCCAGCTCGTCGTCGGGTGCCGAGGTGGCCAGCACCACCTGCAGCCCCAGCTCGGCGACGCGGCGCAGCAGCGCGCGGGCACCCGGTAGCGGCGTGAGCAGCGGGGTGCTCTCCCGGTAGTAACGGCTGTGCCCGTCGCTCAGCCGCTCCCGGACCTCGTCCGGGGCGTCGTTGGAGAGCGTTCGCACCAGCGTGGAGCCGTCCATGCCGATGCACCGGTGGATCTGCCAGGCGGTGACGGGCAGGCCCTCGTCGTCGAAGGCGCGCAGCCACGCGTGGACGTGAAGATAGTTGGAGTCGACCAGGCTTCCGTCGACATCGAAGAGAACGGCGGGTTTCATCTGCGCGGCATACCCAGGCCGGGGCCGGCTGACACCGGGGTGCCGCGTCGTTTGCGTTCGGGGACGGCGGGTAGCCGCCAAGCGTGATCCGCAAATCGGCCACGGCTCCTTAACCGCCGGGTCGGGCGGCGGCCCAGCCGGCGAACCGCATGCCGCACGAATCACCCTGATACACAGACTTTCTCATGAGCACCGACGGGTGCGCGACGCCGAACTTGCGTGGCACGCCGCGAATTCCGATGAGCCCGCCCCGCCGCCGACCATTTGACCGCTGTGAGCTAACGAACACCGGCCGGCGCGAATCCGCCCGCCGAGACGTTTAATCGCGGCGATGACCGGGTAAAAGCCGATCATGGTCGCGCCCGTTTCGTTACGAGCAGCAAACTACTCGGTCGAGTACGAGCGCGATTTCCCCCTGCTCGGCCTCGCGGCCGTGGCGGTCTGGGCCGTCAGTCTGGCAGTCGGGCTGTTCGAGCTGCTGTTTGGGCACGAAGGGGCGGCGATCGTCGCGCTGACCGTGTCGGTCGTCGCGCCGTGGCTGGGCCTGGCCCTCGCGCATTACCCCACGATTGCCAGGCGGCTGAGGCGGCTCACTGGCCGGCGGCGTGACATTTTCGGGCCGGTCGGTGTAACTCGCGCCTGAATGGGGTACAGCCTGCGCCACGGGTGAGTACAGGAAAGTGCGTCAACCCGGCTCATCAGCAGGAAGGAACTGCCATGGCGACCGCAAGCGACTATGACGCACGCCGGGTCTCCGACTCCGAAACTCAGGACAAGTCCCCGATACGCGAGCTAGCCCCGACGTTGCAGGGATCCGCCACCACGGTGGTCGATGAGGACCCCAACGATGTGCACTTCTTCGAGCTTCCCGGCGCCGACCTGTCCGGCGAGGAACTGTCGGTGACGGTCATTCCCCAGCGGTCCGACGAGTTCATGTGCTCGAGCTGTTTTCTGGTGCAGCACCGCAGCCGGTTGCACAGCTCGAACGGGGGCAGGTCCGTCTGCGCCGACTGCGCCTAGTGCCGCAATGGTCGGGGCTGAATCGTTGGCGCACAACCGGTTCAGGCCTGCGCCCACTCTCGGTGACACACGGCGCAACGCCGGGTGACCATCGCCCAGTCCGGTTCGTTCTTGACGGGCTCGCGGATCAGGTGCGTGGATAAGTCGCCACAGCCGGGGCAGGCACAGATGGCGCGGTAGGGCTCGACGGGCTGGTCTTGCATCAGCCGCAGGTTTTCCGCCCGAGAGAACGGCACGATCGCCAACGACTCGGGGCGGGGAGCGGGGTGCGGATTGTCGAACCACAACAGGCCGCAGGTCACGGTCGCCACCGCCGTGAAGACGGCCAGGATCATCGTCGGGATGTCCCACGGCCAGTTCGGAGGGATGGGCGTCAGCACGAGAACCACCAGCACGGCGGAGATCACGCCGCCGATGATGGTGCCGGGTTTGGCGAATCGGTAGCCCCCGACGTTCAGCGCTTCCCACGCCTGGATCTCCTGCTGTCGCCGGGTGATCTCCGCCAGGGTGGGGTGGCCGGGGCTGTGGACCGGCGCCGGGGAATCAGCAAATCCGGTGACCTGTGGGCCGACCCCGCGTGGCTCGCCCTGCTCGGGCGGCGGGCTTACCAGCGCCATGCGGGCAGAGCTTAACGGCAAAGCCGCAACGCCGCAGTGTCAAACTCGGCGTTCGGCTGTCACGCCAGCTAATACAACTGAGTCGGGGTGGCGGGATTCGAACCCACGGCCTCTTCGTCCCGAACGAAGCGCGCTACCAAGCTGCGCCACACCCCGCTTGAAGCTCCGACAGCCTATCGCACCGGCCCATCGGCTGGCCAAACCGCGGCGTGGCGGCTCATTGCCAGAGGCAGGAGCGCTCGAACTGCGCCAGTACCTCGGCGGGACCGCTCGGATCAAGTCCCTGCGCGCTGACCCACTCGTCGCTGAAGTAGGTGTCGTGGTAGCGGTCGCCGCTGTCGGCGAGCAGCGTGACCACCGAACCGCTGCGCCGCTGGGCGACCAGCTCGGCGAGCAAGCCGAAGGCGCCCCAGAGGTTGGTACCTGTCGACGGCCCCACGCGGCGCCCCAGAACGGCGCTGACGTGCCGGGCGGCGGCGACCGACGCCGCGTCGGGCACCGACACCATGCGGTCGACCACGCCGGGCAAAAACGACGGCTCGACCCGCGGCCGGCCGATGCCCTCGATCCGAGACGAGGTGGGCATCACGACGTCGTAGCGGTCGTCGGCGTAGGCGGGAAAGAACGCGGAGTTTTCCGGGTCGACGACGCACAGCCGGGTCGCGTGCCGGCGGTAGCGGATGTAGCGGCCGATCGTCGCGCTGGTGCCGCCAGTGCCCGCGCCCACCACGATCCACTCCGGGATGGGATGCGTCTCGTCGCCCATCTGCTCGAAGATCGACTCGGCGATGTTGTTGTTGCCCCGCCAGTCGGTGGCGCGTTCGGCGTTGGTGAACTGGTCCAGGTAATGCCCGCCGGTGTCGCGGGCGACGCGCTCGGCCTCGGCGTACACCTCAGCAGAGTTCTGCACGAAATGGCAACGGCCGCCCTGGGCTTCGATCAGTGCCACCTTGGCCGAGCTGGTGGACGCCGGCATCACGGCGACGAACGGCAGGCCCAGCAGGGCCGCGAAATACGCCTCCGACACCGCCGTCGAACCCGACGACGCCTCGACCACGGTGGTGCCCTCGTCGATCCAGCCGTTGCAGAGCGCGTACAGGAACAAGGAGCGGGCCAGCCGGTGCTTGAGGCTGCCCGTGATGTGCGTGGTCTCGTCTTTGAGGTACAGCGCCACCTGAGCGCCGGGACCGTCCCCGGCCCACGCCGACGGCAGCGGGTAGCGCAACAGGTGCGTGTCGGCGCTGCGGCGCGCGTCGGCCTGGATCAGCCGGACCGCGTTGTCCGTCCAGCACCGCGAGCGGCTGCGGACCGCGATCCGGGTCCGCTCGGTCAACGCACCGAAACTGTTGGCTGCGAACGGCTTAGGTCGCTGGCCGAATCGCGGCCGCCCATCGGGGTGGCGATCAACGTCAGCAGGGTGGCCTCGGGCCGGCAGCAGAAACGCACCGGCGCGAACGGTGAGGTGCCGATGCCGGCGGAGACGTGCAACTGCATGTTCGCGCCCCACCGGGACGGTCCCTTCGCCCGGGTCCGGTCCAGGCCACAGTTGGTCACCAGGGCGCCGTAGAGCGGCAGGCAGACCTGGCCGCCGTGGGTGTGTCCGGCCATCACCAGTTGGTAGCCGTCGGCGGCGAAGCGGTCCAGCACCCGCGGCTCCGGGGAATGGGTCAGCCCGAGTCGCAGGTTCGCGGCCGGGCTGGCCGGGCCCGCGATCGTCTCGTAGCGGTCGCGGTCGATGTGCGGGTCGTCGACTCCGGCGGCGGCGACGTGCAGGCCGGCCACCTCGAACTCGCGCCGCGTATGGGTGAGGTCGAGCCAGCCGCGCTCGGTGAAGGCCGCCCGCAGGTCCTGCCAGGGCAGCGGCTCACCGCGAACCCGGTGCGACGGGTTGGTCAGATAGTTCAGAGGGTTCTTCAGGCGCGGGCCGAAGTAGTCGTTGCTGCCGAACACGAAGACACCCGGCCGCGACAGCAGATCCCCGAGGGCCTGCACCACCGCGGGCACCGCCTTGGGGTGGGCCAGGTTGTCGCCGGTGTTGACCACCAGGTCGGGTTCCCAGTTGCTCAGCTCGCGCAGCCAAGCCTGTTTGCGGCGCTGGTTGGGCAGCATGTGCAGATCGCTGATATGCAGCACCCGCAGGGGCGTGGAACCGGGCGCCAGGACGGGCATGGTTATCTCGCGCAGGACGAAGGCGTTGCGCTCGACGACGGCGGCGTAACCGATGCCGGCGACAGCCGAACCGAGTGCGGCGGCACCGGTGCGAATCAGCGTGGGCAAAACATCAGCCATGCTGGCAGCCTACTGCCGGTTGCGCTTTGGCAACGCATACCTTGCGCCGCGGCACCAAAGATGGCGGCCTACGGAGGCGGCTGCCCCGGCGCGGGGGGCGGCGGCGCCAGCAGCGGAATGGTGATCGGGGGCAGACCCGGGATCTCCACCACTTGTGACCCGACGGGCGGCGGCCCGCCTTCGGGCGGCGGCGGAGGAGCCGGCGGGATGCCGTTGCTGACCTGGACGGTGATGATCGACCCCGGGATCGTTGCGCCGCTCGGCGTGGTTCCGACCACCTCGCCCTGCTTCGCGGTGCTGTTGACGAAGTTGTTCTGGTCGGCGACCTGGAAGCCCGCCTCCTTGAGTCGCGACCGGGCCGCGTCGATGTCCAGGCCGGCGACGCTCGGCACCCGCGACCCGGGCGACCCGTCGACGTACCGGGGATCGGTGGGCGGCAACTGCACCGGCCCGAAATTGGTGGCGATCGGCTTCATGGCCGTGAACCAGGTGCGGGCCGGCTCGTTACCGCCGTACAGGTCGCCCTCGCCGCAATGGCGCAGCGGCGACGAACATAGGTCCGTCGGCGTCGTGGAGTCGTCGTAGATGTAGTTGGCCGCCGCGTAGTGGTTGGTGAATCCCACGAAGCCGGAGGAGCGGTGCGCCTCGGTGGTGCCCGTCTTACCGGACACCGGCAGCGTCCAGCCCGCCGCACCGGCGGAGCCGGAGGCCGTGCCGCCGCCCACCGCGTCCTTGCTCATCGCATTGGCCATGGTGTTCGCCAGGCCTTCGGGAACCACCTGGTCGCAGGTCTCGGTGGTCACCGCGACCTCGTTGCCGTGCCGGTCGATCAGCTTGTCGATGGGGTTCGGCGGGCACCACGTGCCGCCGGAGGCCAGCGTGGCGGCGACGTTGGACAGCTCCAGCGCGTTCACCTCGATGGGGCCCAGGGTGAACGAGCCGATGTTCTGCCGTTTGACGAAGTCCGCCAGGCTCTCGTTGCTGTCGGGGTTGTAGTCGCGGGCGGTGCCGGGATCGGCGTAGGAGCGCAGGCCCAGCTTGATCGCCATGTCCACCGTGCGGGTCACCCCGACCTGCTGAATCAGCTTGGCGAACGCGGTGTTCGGCGAGGTGGCCAGCGCCTCGGTCACGTTCATCGACCCGCGGTAGTTGCCGGCGTTGACCACGCACCAGGTGTCCTTGGGACAGCCCTTGGCCCCGCCGCTACCCATGCCCTTGGCCTGGAATCGGCTCGGCACGTCGAGCGTGGCGTTTGTGCCCATGCCCATGTCCAGGGCGGCGGCCGTCGTGAAGATCTTGAAAACGGACCCCGCGCCGTCGCCAACCAGCGAGAACGGCTGCGGTCGCATGGTTTCGCCGGCGTCGAGGTTCAGGCCGTAGGTGCGGTTGCTGGCCATCGCCATCACCTTGTGCGACGTCTTGCCGGGCTGAATCACGCTCATCACGCTGGAAATGCCGGGCAGGGTCGGGCTGGCGAACTGGTCGATGGCTGCCTTGACCGGGGTCTGCACGTCCGGGTCGAGCGTGGTACGGATCAGGTAGCCGCCGCGGGCCACCTGTTCTTTGCTGATGCCGGCGCGGGACAGGTACTCCTGGACGTAGTCGCAGAAGAAGGCGCGATCGCCGGCCGCGATACAGCCCCGCGGTAACTCGTTGGGCTGCGGCAGCACACCCAGCGGGGTGGCCTTGGCGGCGCGCAGTGCGTCGGCTTCCTGAGGGATGTTCTCGATCATGGTGTCCAGCACCAGGTTTCGCCGCGCCAGCGCGCCGTCGGGGTTGGTGTAAGGGTTCAGCGCGCTGGTCGACTGCACCATGCCCGCCAGCAGCGCCGCCTGTTGCCAGTTCAGGTCCGAGGCGTTGATGCCGAAGTAGGTTTGGGCCGCGTCCTGCACGCCGAACGAACCGTTGCCGAACGACACCAGGTTCAGGTAGCGGGTCAGGATCTCGGGCTTGGTGAAGGTCTTGTCCAGCGTGAGCGCCATCCGGATCTCGCGCAGCTTGCGGGCCGGGGTGGTTTCCACGGCGGCGCGCTTTTCCGCGTCGGTCTTCGCCGTCACCAGCAACTGGTAGTTCTTGATGTACTGCTGCTCGATGGTCGAACCGCCACGGGTGTCGACGTCTCCGCGCGCGTAGCCCGCCAGCCCGGTCAGCGTGCCCTTCCAGTCCACCCCGTTATGGTCGGCGAACCGCTTATCCTCGATCGACACGATCGCCAACTTCATCGTGTTGGCGATCTTGTCGCTGGGCACTTCGAAGCGGCGCTGGGAGTACAGCCAGGCGATGGTGTTGCCCTTCGCGTCGACCATCGTCGAGACCGCGGGCACCTCACCCTCGAGGAGTTGGGCCGAGCCGTTGGCGACGACTTCGGAGGCCCGGTTGGACACCAGTCCCAATCCGCCCGCGAACGGAAACATCAGCGCCGTGGCGACGACGCCGGCCAGCAAGCAATACCCGGCGAGCTTCAAAATCGTGAGAAGGGCCGGGGGGCGGTCTGACATGGCTACTACAGTAGCGGCCCCCAGTCACGCCGCCACGCTGCGAGTTCACCCACTTTTTGCCCCTGTCATTGACCAGCGCTTTACCGCCGCGAGTGCGATAAAATTTGCGCGTGCGTCAGTGAGGCGGGCCCCCGCGCACGTGTGCAAGATCACTTCGATCGCCTACCCTTTTGAGACGAGACGGGACGCCCGTCCCAAAAAAGGCGTTATCGGACTGTTGCGCAATTGGTGGCTGACCACCTAACTTAGACACACGGTGAGATTCAGGTAACACCGATGTACACAGTGTGGCGTAGATCGCAGGTGTGGATCTGCACCCCAGGAGGGCGGTCGTGAGAGCGGCCGGTAGGGAAGGGAACAGTTCGTGTCAGGAACACGGCCTGCGGCGCGTAGGACAAACATTGCGGCCGCACAAGGGGTACTCCGCAGCGTTGATGCCGAAGAACGGATCGCCTGGGTTTCCAAAGCACTGTGCCGGACCACGGACCCGGACGAACTCTTCGTTCGAGGGGCCGCCCAACGCAAGGCCGCCGTCATCTGCCGGCACTGCCCGGTCATGCAGGAGTGCGGGGCGGACGCGCTGGACAACAAAGTCGAGTTCGGCGTCTGGGGCGGCATGACCGAGCGTCAGCGCCGGGCCCTGCTCAAGCAGCACCCGGAAGTGGTGTCCTGGTCGGACTTCTTCGACAAGAGGAGAACCCGCAACGTCGGCTGACCCAGCGGTGGCTCTTAGCGAAGGGGCCCCTGGGCCGTGGCGCGGGTCGCGTCGTCGCCCGCCGACGTGATCTGATCGGCGAGCGCGCGCAACGCTTCCAGATCCGAGACGTCGAACGGCAGCGAGGGAACGCCGATCACCGGCACGTGCGGGTTGGCACCGGTGAACCGCGACAGCAACCTGATCTCCCGCTTGGCGGTCTGTGCGCGGTCGGCGTGAATCCTCAGCACGGCCGCGGCCAGCGAGGCCGCCTCGGAATCCGGCTCGGCCGCCAACGTTTCGATTCCGTCGATCGCCCGCTCGGCGGGCAACGAGCACAACGTCGGGTGGGTGCGGTTCAAGACCAGCCCGGCGAGCGGCATGTCTTCCTGAGACAACCGATCGACGAAGAAGGAGGCCTCGCGCAGTGCGTCGGGCTCTGCCGCCGACACCACCACGAACTGCGTGCCGCGCCTCTTGAGCAGCGCGTACGTCCGATCCGCCTTCTCCCGGAAACCGCCGAAGGTGGCGTCCAGCGATTGTACGAAAGCCGCCGCATCGCTCAACATCTGTGAGCCGAGCACGGTGGACATCGCCTTCATCGCCAAACCCATTGCGCCGGTGACTAATCGGCCTATGCCCCGGCCCGGCGCGAGCAGCAGCCGCCACAACCGGCTGTCCATGAAGCTGCCCAGCCGTTTGGGCGCGTCCAGGAAGTCCAGCGCGTTGCGCGACGGCGGGGTGTCAACCACCACCAGGTCCCAACGATCCTCGGCCAGTAGCTGACCCAGCTTCTCCATCGCCATGTATTCCTGCGTGCCGGCGAGCGAGCTGGCGACGGTTTGATAGAACTGGTTGTCCAGGATCGACTGCGCCCGGCCGTTTCCGGAGTATTGGAGCACCATTTCATCGAACGTGCGGCGCATGTCGAGCATCATCGCGTGCAACTCGCCGGGGACCTCGGGCGCCAAGGGCACTCGTTGCGGGGTGTTGCCGAGGTCGTTGACCCCCAGGGCTTGTGCCAACCGCTTGGCCGGGTCGATCGTCAAAACGCAGACGTTGCGGCCGTATTCGGCCGCGCGCAACGCCATCGCGGCCGCGGTGGTGGTCTTGCCCACCCCGCCGGCGCCGCAGCACACCACCACGCGGTTTGACGTGTCGGCCAAGATCGAGGCCATATCAAGCCTATTCGGCGTGGTACTCATCGAACCCCCTGCTGCGCAAGCGCTTCCGAAAGCTCATAGAGGCTCCCGAGGTCGACGCCGTCGGAGATCGCCGGCAGCTCGAGCCGGGGCACCTGCAGCGCGTCCAGTTGTTGCGCGACCTCGGCGCGCGCGGCGATCACCGTGGCGTGCTCGATGGTTTCGGTCAGCAGCCCGGCGAACTCGGTGTCGTTCAGCTTGATCCCCGCCATTTCCAGCCCGGCCCGCACGGAGTCCGCGTCGACGTCTCCCTCGGCGGCCTTCGCCAGGTCGGCGGGCTGCAGATGGGACGCGATGTTGCGATTCACGATCACGCTGCCGATCGGCAGCTCCATCTCGGCGAGCTCCTCGATGGCTTCCAGGGTTTCCTGCACCGGTAACGCCTCCAGCAGAGTGACCACGTGGATGGCGGTCTGCTCGGAATGCAGCAGCTTCACCACGCCCTCGCTCTGCGAGTGCACCGGTCCGCCCTTGGCCAGATCCGACACGGCCTTCGTGACGTCCAGGAAGCGGGCGATCCGCCCCGTCGGTGGTGCGTCGACGACAACCGCGTCGTAGACGGGGTTCTTGGCCCCCTTGTTCAGCCGCACCACCGACTCCTTGATCTTGCCGGTGAGCAGGACGTCACGCAGGCCGGGCGCGATCGTCGTCGCGAACTCGATGGCGCCGATGCGCCGCATCGCCCGCCCGGCGATGCCGAGGTTGTAGAACATATCCAGGTATTCCAGGAATGCGGCCTCGATGTCGATGGCCAGGGCGTTGACCTGACCGCCCCGTTCGGCCGTCGCGATCTTGACTTCCTGGTAGGGCAGCGGCGGGACGTCGAAGAGTTGCGCAATGCCTTGCCGCCCTTCGACTTCCACGAGAAGGACTTTGCGGCCTCCGGCTGCCAGGGTCAGTGCCAGTGCGGCCGCTATCGTCGACTTGCCCGTACCGCCTTTGCCGGTGACGAAATGCAGGCGGGCCTTCGAAAGCCGCGCCGGCCAGCCGACGGCGCTACCGCCGCTCGATGTGTTTGCCACCTTCGCATGCTAGCCCGACCGGCGTCCGGCCCCCGGGCAGGCCAGAGCCGTTCACATCCGACCGATAAGCTCGCGCCATGAGCCAACCCACCGCATGGGAATACGTCACCGTCCCGCTGCTCACACACGCCACCAAACAGATTCTCGACCAGTGGGGTGCCGACGGCTGGGAGTTGGTGTCCGTACTGCCCGGGCCAACCGGTGAGCAACACGTCGCGTATTTGAAGCGTCCCAAGTAGATGACTGCTTCCGCCCGGCTCGCGGAACTCGGGGTCGCGCTTCCGGAGGTGGTGGCGCCGCTGGCCGCCTATGTGCCCGCGGTGCGGACCGGCAACCTGGTGTACACCGCCGGTCAGCTGCCGCTGCAGGCGGGACAGCTGGCCGGGGCCGGCAAGGTCGGGGCGCAGGTCAGCTTGGAAGAAGGCAAGGCGATGGCGCGGATCTGCGCGCTCAACGCCCTGGCGGCCGTCGATTCGCTGGTGGGCATCGACGCGGTGACCCGAGTGGTCAAGGTCGTCGGCTTCGTCGCCTCCGCTGCGGGTTTCAACGGCCAGCCGAGCGTCGTCAACGGCGCTTCGGAGCTGCTCGCCGAGGTGTTCGGCGAGGACGGCGCGCACGCGCGGTCGGCCGTCGGCGTTTCCGAGCTGCCGCTGGATGCGCCGGTCGAAGTGGAGCTGATCGTGGAGGTCGGCTCGCGACCGTGACCGACGTGCCGGAGTCGCCGCGTCATCCCGCATACGGCACGCTGCGGGCGGTCACCGACACTGCCTCGGTTCTGTTGGCCGACAACCCCGGGTTGATGACGCTTGAGGGCACCAACACCTGGGTGCTGCGCGGCAAGGGCAGCGACGAGTTGGTCGTGGTGGACCCCGGGCCCGACGACGACGAACACATCGCCCGGGTCGCCGAGTTGGGCCGTATCACGCTGGTACTCATCAGCCACCGGCATGGCGATCACACCGACGGCATCGACAAGCTGGTCGAGCGGACCGGCGCGACGGTGCGGTCGGCGGGTAGCGGGTTTCTGCGCGGCCTTGGCGGTCACCTCACCGATGGTGAGGTGATTGACGCGGCCGGCCTCAAGATCCGGGTGATGGCCACCCCCGGCCACACCGCCGACTCGTTCTCCTTCGTGCTCGACGACGCCGTCCTCACCGCCGACAGCGTGCTAGGCCGCGGCACCGCCGTCATTGATTCCGAAGACGGCAGCCTGGCCGACTATCTGGAATCGTTGCGGCGCTTGCGTGGTCTGGGACGGCGTACGGTCCTGCCCGGCCACGGGCCGGACCTGCCGGACCTGGAGGCCGTCGCGTCCGGGTACCTGGTGCACCGGCAGGAACGGCTGGAACAGGTGCGCGCGGCGTTGCGGGACATCGGCGACGACGCCACCGCGCGCCAAGTCGTCGAACACGTCTATGTAGACGTCGACGAGAAACTCTGGGACGCGGCCGAATGGTCCGTTCAGGCGCAGCTGGACTATTTGCAGCGCTGAACTCGCGCCGAAATCGACGCTATCGCGGAAAAGATCGAGTGAACGTGTCGATAACGTCGATCTCGACGCAATTCGCGCGCTTACCTCGCTCGGGGGTTTGTTTTCTCGCTCGGTTGCGCCCGCGCTCCGCGCGCGCTTACCTCGCTCGGGGGTTTGTTTTCTCGCTCGGTTGCGCCCGCGCTCCGCGCGCGCTTACCTCGCTCGGCGGGCGAGCCTTTCGGAGTCCGAAATGAGCACACTCTTGCCTTCCAGGCGGATCCACCCGCGGTGGGCGAAATCGGCCAGTGCCTTGTTCACCGTCTCGCGGGACGCCCCCACCAGCTGGGCGATCTCCTCCTGCGTCAGGTCGTGGGTGACCCGCATCGCGCCACCCTCCTGGGTGCCGAACCGCTGGGCGAGCTGCAGCAGCTGCTTGGCCACCCGGCCGGGCACGTCGGTGAAGATGAGGTCGGCCAGATTGTTGTTGGTGCGGCGCAGCCGGCGGGCCAGCACCCGCAGCAGCTGCTCGGCGATCTCGGGACGGTCGGCGATCCACGCCCGCAGCGCGTCGCGGTCCATCGATACGGCGCGCACCTCGGTGATGGTGGTGGCGCTCGAAGTCCGTGGGCCGGGGTCGAAAATAGACAGCTCGCCGAACATGTCCGACGGGCCCATGATCGTCAGCAGGTTCTCCCGGCCATCGGGTGAGCGACGACCGATCTTTACCTTCCCCGAGACGATGATGTACAGCCGATCACCCGGCTCGCCTTCGGCGAAGACCGTGTGCCCACGGGGAAAGTCGACGGGTTGCAGTTGCTTGGTCAGCGCGGCGACCGCGCCGGGCTCAACCCCTTGGAAGATTCCTGCCCTTGCCAGGATCTCGTCCACGTTGCCTCTTCAGCTTTCCAATGATTTGTGTACGGGCAGGTTAATCCCTTGCTCGCGTGATGAGTCTAGCGGTAGGACATTTTGTCCAACGTGCAACGCTACACACGATTGACGTGTCGAGTGGCCTTAAACTGCGGATTGATGGGCGAATGCGCTTGTATTCGCGTCGGCAATGTCAGCTCGGCATGGTCAATGAAGCTGGCGGCAAAGGACGGCGCCGCATGCCGCGGTCCGGACGTCAGCCCGGCCAGCGCGGCGTCGGAAAGTTCCCGGGCCTCGCGCCGGTGCAGAAACTCCAGCGCCTCCGGCATGCCCTCCCGGGCCAGGGTGCGCACGTCGACAAGTTCGGCGTACTCGAAAAGCTCGGTGACCGCGACAACGGTGACGTCCTCGCGGGCGAGCCCCCGTTCGAGCCGCCCCAAGCCGAGCGCCGCCAGCATCAGCAACGCCGGAACGCAGGCCACCAGCAACCACGACACAAGGAGAGTAAACATGGACTTCAATCAACACGAGGTCTCGGCGAGATCACGAAATCAGTACTCTGTCGTAGGTGACAGCGGCAAAGTCGTCCGGGCGCTCGAAGTCCACGTCGGTCCCACCGGGTGGTAACGGCGCACGGCGCTGGTCTGAGGAGACGCGGGCCGGCTTGGTGCGGCGGGCCCGCCGGATGAATCGGGCGCTGGCGCAGGCGTTTCCGGACGCACACTGCGAGCTGGACTTCACCACGCCGCTGGAACTGACCGTCGCCACGATCCTTTCCGCGCAGAGCACGGACAAACGGGTGAACCTGACGACGCCGGCGTTGTTCAAGCGGTACCCCTCGGCGCTGGACTACGCGCAGGCGGACCGCGACGAACTGGAAACCCTGATCCGTCCGACGGGGTTCTTCCGCAACAAGGCGACCTCCCTCATCGGCCTCGGGCAGGCGTTGGTCGAACGGTTCGACGGCGAGGTGCCTTCCACCATGGAGGAACTGGTCACGCTGCCCGGGGTGGGCCGCAAGACCGCGAACGTCATCCTGGGCAACGCCTTTGGCGTCCCCGGCATCACGGTCGACACCCACTTCGCGCGGCTGCTGCACAGGTGGCGCTGGACCAGCGACAAGGACCCGGTGAAGATCGAGCGCGCGGCCGGCGAACTGATCGAACGCAGCGAGTGGACCATGTTGAGCCACCGCGTGATCTTCCACGGCCGCCGGGTGTGCCACGCGCGCAAGCCGGCCTGCGGTGTGTGCGTGGTGGCTAAGGATTGCCCCTCCTTCGGCCTCGGCCCCACCGAACCGCTACTGGCCGCGCCCCTGGTGCGGGGCCCGGAAACCGAGCACTTGCTGGCCCTGGCCGGCCTGTAGGCGCATACCACCTTGACGCGGACCACGCGCTGGACCATCGCGATCCTCGCGGTGGTGGCGGCGCTGGCGGCGGCCCTGGTCGCCCAGCTGCGCGACGAGTCCGCGCCGGCCCCGAAGCCCGGCACGGCCGCGAGCCCGCCCGACCGCGAACACCGCGACGCCGACACGGCCGCCGCGCTGGCGGGTCCGCGGCAACGGGCCGACCTGGCGCCCTGTCCCGCCGCCGGTGACGGCCCGGGCCCCCCTGCGCTGCGCGGTGTCACGGCCGAGTGCGCCGCCGACGGTTCGGCTGTCGACGTCGCCCGCGCGCTGGCCGGGCGGCGGGTGGTCCTCAACCTATGGGCGTATTGGTGCGCGCCGTGTGCGGCCGAACTGCCCGCGATGGCCGAGTATCAACGGCGAGCCGGGTCTGACGTGATGGTGGTGACGGTGCATCAGGACGAGAACGAGACGGCCGCGTTGCTGCGGCTGGCCGAACTCGGCGTTCGGCTGCCGACCCTGCAGGACGGTCGCCGACGGGTCGCGGCTGCCCTGGGCGTGGTAAACGTGATGCCCGCGACTGTGGTTCTGCGGCCGGACGGTAGCGTTGCCCAGATGCTGCCGCGGGCCTTCGACAGCGCCGACGAGATCGCCGCTGCGGTCGGAAATGACAAGGGATAAGCCGAAAATTGGACCGACTGGAGCGCCCCGTGAGTGTTGGGGGTACGCCCCTACCCGCGGGAGGTGGGAACCCCACCCGCGAGCGCGGGACGGTGGCGCTTAGTCCCGACGCCTCCCCGCCGTGGCTGCGCCCCCTGGTCGACAACGTCGAGCGGATGCCGGACGCGTACCGGCGCCGGCTGCCGGCCGACGTGCTGGCGATGATCACCGGCAAGGCCGCGTCGTCTTTGTCGGCGATGCGCGGCAGCGGTCGCGAAGCCGCGGTCTTGGTGCTGTTCTCGGGCCCGGAGTCCGCGCCGGCCGACGGCGGCATCCCCGACGGCGCCGACCTCCTGGTCACCGTGCGGGCCTCGACCTTGCGCCACCACGCCGGCCAGGCGGCGTTTCCCGGCGGCGCCTCCGATCCCACCGATGACGGCCCGGTGGCAACCGCCTTGCGCGAAGCCCAGGAGGAAACCGGAATCGACGTGTCGCGGTTGCGTCCCTTGGTCACGATGGAGCGCACGTTCATTGCGCCGTCGCGGTTTCACGTCGTCCCGGTGCTGGCCTACTCGCAAGATCCCGGTCCGGTGGCGGTCGTCAACGAGGCCGAAACCGCGATCGTGGCGCGAGTTCCGTTGCGCGCCTTCATCAACCCGGCCAACCGGCTGATGGTCTACCGGGGTGACCTCGGCCGCCGGTGGGCCGGACCGGCGTTTCTGCTGAACGAGATGCTGGTCTGGGGATTCACTGGCCAGGTGATCTGTGCGATGCTCGACGTCGCCGGCTGGGCCCAGCCCTGGGACACCACCGACGTCCGCGAGCTGGACGCGGCGATGGCGCTGGTCGGCGAGCAGGGCGGTCCCCCCCGATGAACATGAACTCGATGACCCCGTCACAGTGGCTTGACGTGGCCGTGCTGTCGGTCGCCTTCATCGCGGCCGTATCGGGCTGGCGTTCCGGCGCGGTGGGGTCGCTGTTCTCGTTCGTGGGTGTGTTGCTGGGCGCGATCGCGGGCGTGCTGCTGGCGCCCCACCTCGTCAGCCACATCGCCGCGCCCCGGGCCAAATTGTTCGCCGCCCTCTTCCTGATCCTGGCGCTGGTCGTCGTCGGCGAAGTCGCGGGAGTAGTGCTCGGGCGGGCGGTTCGCGGCGCGATCCGCAGCCGCGCCATCCGCACGGTGGACTCGTTCATCGGGGTAGGCGTCCAGCTCGTGGTGGTGTTGACCGCGGCGTGGTTGTTGGCGACGCCGCTGACCCAGTCCAAGGACCAGCCCGAGCTGGCCGCCGCGGTCCGCGGTTCGCGGGTGCTGGCCCAGGTCAACGAGGTCGCCCCGCCGTGGCTGAAGACGGTGCCCAAGCGGTTGTCGGCGCTGCTGAACACCTCCGGCCTGCCCGCGGTGCTGGAGCCGTTCAGCCGAACTCCGGTGATTCCGGTCGCCTCGCCCGACCCCGCCCTGGCCAACAATCCGGTCGTGCAGGCCACCGCGCCGAGCGTCGTCAAGGTGCGCAGCCTGGCGCCGAGCTGCCAGAAAGTGTTGGAGGGCAGCGGATTTGTGATCGCCCCCGACCGGGTGATGACCAACGCGCACGTGGTGGCCGGTTCCAACAGCGTGCAGATCTACGCCAGCGGCAGTCCGCTTGATGCCACCGTCGTGTCCTACGACCCGTCGGTCGACATCGCCATCCTCGCCGTCCCCAACCTGCCGCCACAGCCCTTGACGTTCGCCCAGGCGGAGGCGAAAACGGGCACCAGCGTTGTGGTGCTGGGGTATCCGGGCGGCGGCAACTTCACCGCGACCCCGGCCCGCATCCGCGAGGTCATCAAACTCAGCGGCCCCGACATCTACCGCGACCCCGCGCCGGTCACCCGTGACGTCTACACCATCAGAGCCAATGTGGAGCAAGGCAATTCGGGCGGACCGTTGATCGATCTGGACGGTCACGTGCTCGGCGTGGTGTTCGGCGCGGCCGTCGACGACCCCGACACCGGTTTCGTGTTGACGGCCGACGAGGTGGCCAGTCAGCTCGCCAAAATCGGTGACTCCCAGCAGGTGACCACGGGGGCCTGCGTCAGCTGACTACGGAGTCGAGGAACTTCATCAGGTGCCGGTTGACTTCCTCGGGCATCTCTTCATGGCTGAAATGCCCTGCGCCGGTGATGGATACGTACCGGCCCTGTGTGGCATAACGCTGCGTCCGGTCGACCGGGTCGGCCAGCACGTAGGGATCGGCGTCGCCGCGCAGGTGTAGCAGCGGCACGCTGAGCCGCTGGCACATCGACTTCATGAATCGTCGGCCCTCGTCGCGCAATTGGCTGCGCACCGCCCAGCGCTGGTATTCCAGCGCGCAGTGCGCGGCCGACGGAATCTGGATGGCCGTCCGCAGGTAACCGATTGATTCGGAAAAGTCTTCGGAAGCAAGCCATTTGGCGGAGCTACGGCTACGGACCAGGCGTTCGATCTCGGCCCCGTTGTCACGGGTAAGCAGGCGCTCCGGCCAGATCGGCACCTGGTAGCGCAGCAACGTCGGCAACAGTGCGTATCCCTGGTCGCGCCGGGTCAGCGTGGACCGGCGCATCGCCGCCGGGTGCGGCGAGCTGATCAGCGCGATAGCCGACACCAATCGGGCGTGCAGCAGCGCGGTGGCCCAGCAGGTCAGCCCGCCGTCGGCGTGACCGACCAGCGTCGCCGACGAGTGCCCCAGCGCGCGAATGAGGCCGGCCGTGTCGCCGGCCAGCGTCCAGCCGTCGTAGCCGCGGGGCGGCTTATCGCTGCCGCCATAGCCGCGCAGGTCGACCGCTACCACCCGCGCCCCGGTCAGTCCCCGCAATTGATGACGCCACGACCACCAGAACGAACCGAAACCGTGCAACAGCACCACCAGCGGCCGGGCCGTGGGCGGTGCGGTCGTGTCCGCGCCGGTGGGTAGTGCCTCGACGACGTGGAACCGGATGCCGTTGGCGTGAACGTCCAAATGGCGCCACGGCCCGTCGATGCGGGTTACCGACGGATCCGGCGGGGCCATTTACCAACCCGATGGATCGGTTTCGGGCATTTCGTGTCTGCCACGCTCGGCGAGCTGCTTGGGGGCGCCCTGTGCCTTGTCGTGGCCCGGGGTGAGCGCCGTGCGCGTCTCCTTGACCGATTCGATTGTCTCCCGCGGTCCCCGGATCCGGCGCACCTTGAGGAAGCCGAGCAGGGCCAGCAGCGCCCCGACCACCACCTGGACCGCGAACACGATCAGGAACGCCACCCAGCGCCACAGCCAGGTGTCGAGCAGTTCGGCGACGAAGAAGAAGAAAAAGAAGGTGGAGTAGAACAACACCACCAGCGCGGCGATGAAGAAGACGCTACCGGTCAAGCCCTTTTTGACGTCCCGGGTGATCTCCGCCCGCGCCAGTTCGACCTCGGCGCGCACCAGCGTGGAGACCTGGGTGGTGGCGTCCTTGATCAGGTCGCCGATCGAGGGCTCGGCGGGCCGGGCGTGCGGGTCGGTCAGGGGGATCGTGGTCAGGGTGCTGGGCACACCGTTCTTGCCATCGGGTTTGCTCACAGACGGTCCCCTCTTTCGTCACTGCCCGGCGCTGTCGTCGCGGTTCATGTTGCCATGCGGCGCCATGCCAGACGAGGCCAGCCGAAGGCGGCGGGCGGCCCGGCGCCTGTCGGAGGTCGACCGGCGGCGACGCGAGGGCGTTCAATCAGATGCCCATGCGGACGATTTCCAAACTTCTAAAGTGTCAGTGAGCCGCCGGGCCGTGGGTTTCATTCCGCTCAGATGCGCAACGGGCACAACGGGAGCGGTCGATGCGAACCGGTGGCGGCGCTGGGCACGGCGAACGGGATGCCCGGCCGACTAGACTGGTCAAGCCGGTCCGGGTCCGGCCTGTCGATGGGAGTGGTGCTGTGCAGACGGCGCACCGGTGCTTCGTGGCGGCAATGGCGGCGGTGCTCCTGGTCCTGGTGGGCTGCCCCGCTCGCGCCGCGGCCGCCGATGTCCGGATCCCGATGGGCGGCGGCGCCGGCATCGTCATCAACGGGGACACGATGTGCACCCTGACGACCATCGGGGGCGATGCCGCCGGTGAGCTGATCGGTTTCACCTCCGCGCACTGTGGCGGTCCGGGCGCGCAGGTCGCCGCCGAGGGTGCCGAGAACGCGGGCGTCCTGGGCACCATGGTGGCCGGCAACGACAACCTCGACTACGCCGTCATCAAGTTTGATCCCGCCAAGGTGACGCCGACGGCCAACTACAACGGCTTCGCGATCAATGGCCTCGGCCCGGATCCGGCCTTCGGTGAGATCGCCTGCAAGCAGGGCCGGACCACCGGAAACTCGTGCGGCGTCACTTGGGGGCCGGGCCAGGACCCGGGGACCATCGTCATGCAGGTCTGTGGCCAGCCGGGGGACTCCGGGGCGCCGGTGACGGTGAACAACCTGCTGGTCGGCATGATCCACGGGGCGTTCAGCGACAACCTGCCGACCTGCGTCATCAAGTACATTCCGCTGCACACGCCTGCGGTGGTCCAGTCGTTCAACGCGGTCCTGACCGACATCAACGCCAAGCACCGGCCCGGTGCCGGGTTCACGCCCCTACCGGCCTGAGGCCGCTACTTCGAGGCTTGGATCGCGTCGAAGACGCCGGGGTCGAGCAGCGTCGACGTGTCACCCAGTTCGCGGTTCTCGGCGATGTCGCGCAGTAGCCTGCGCATGATCTTCCCGCTGCGAGTCTTGGGCAACTCTGGCACCACGTGGATCTCACGCGGCTTGGCGATAGGCGAGATTTCCCGGGCCACCTCGGCGCGCAGCTCGTTGACGACCCCGTCGTGCACCTCGTACTCGGCGCACAGGACGACGAACGCGCAGATGGCTTGGCCCGTGGTCTCGTCGGTCTTTGCGACCACCGCGGCCTCGGCCACCCCGTGGTGGCCGACCAGCGCAGACTCCAATTCGGCACTCGAGAGCCGATGCCCCGACACGTTCATCACGTCGTCGATGCGGCCCACCACCCAGATGGCGCCGTCGCGGTCGTAGTAGGCGCTGTCACCAGCGAAATACCAGCCCTGCTCGGCGAACCTGGACCAGTAGGTCTCGGCGTATCGCTCGGGATCACCCCAGATGCCGCGCAGCATGGACGGCCACGGTTGGTCCAACACCAGGTAGCCGGTGACGTGCTCGCCCTTGTGGACGCCCGGCACCAGTTCGTCGCCGTGGTCGTCGACGATCTTCGCCGAGATGCCCGGCAGCGCCCGCATCGCCGAGCCCGGTTTGGTCGCGGCGACGCCGGGCAGCGGGGAGATCATCGCGGCGCCCGTTTCGGTCTGCCACCAGGTGTCCACGATCGGAAGGCGCTCGGCGCCGATCACCTTGCGGTACCAGCGCCACGCCTCGGGGTTGATCGGCTCGCCCACCGTGCCCAGCAGCCGCAGGCTGGACAGGTCGTGCGCGTCAGGGATCTCCCGACCCCACTTCATGAAGGTGCGAATGAGCGTGGGCGCGGTGTAATAGATTGTCACGCCGTACTTTTCGATGATCTCGAAATGCCGGTGCTGGGTTGGCGAGTCGGGTGTGCCCTCGTAGAGAACCTCGGTGGCGCCATTGGACAGCGGTCCGTAGACCCCGTAGGTGTGCCCGGTGACCCAGCCGATGTCGGCGGTGCACCAGAACACGTCCGTCTCGGGCTTGAGATCGAAGACGTAGTAGTGCGTGTAGGAGCTCTGGGTCAGGTATCCGCCGCTGGTGTGCACGATGCCTTTGGGACTTCCGGTGGTGCCGGAGGTGTACAGCAGGAACAGCGGCTGCTCGGCGTCGAAGGGCTCCGGGGCGTGTTCGGCTGACGCGGCGTCGACGACGTCGTGCCACCACAGGTCGCGATCGTCGTTCCACGACACGTCAATCCCGGTGCGCTGCACCACCAGAACGCGCTCGACGGGACTGTCACCGTCCGCACCCGACGCGACCGCCTCGTCGGCCGCGTCCTTCAGCGGTGCCGGCTTGCCGCGGCGGAACTGCCCGTCGCTGGTGATCAGCAATTTGGCCTGCGCGTCGGCGATCCGGGCCCGCAGCGCCTTCGCGGTGAAACCGGCGAACACGACGCTGTGCATGACGCCGAGCCGGGCGCAGGCCAGCATCGCGATCACCGCCTCGGGAATCAGCGGCATGTAGATCGCGACTCGATCACCGGCGACCAGGCCCAGGTCGGTCAGCGCGTTGGCCGCCTTGCACACCTGCGCCTGCAGGTCGGCGTAAGTCAGGCTGCGGCTGTCGCCGGGCTCGCCTTCCCAGTGGATGGCGACGCGGTCGCCGTGGCCGGCCTGAACGTGGCGGTCCACGCAGTTGTAGGCGACGTTGAGCTTGCCGTCGGCGAACCACTTGGCGAAGGGGCGCTGCGACCAGTCGAGCACCTCGGTGAACGGCGTCGACCAGGAGAGCCGATTGGCCTGCTTGGCCCAGAAGGCCAGCCCGTCCTCGTCGGCCTCGCGGTACAGCTCCTCACCTGCGTTGGCCTGTTCGGCGAACGCCGGCGGCGGGGGATACGACGACGGGCCTACGGCGTCTGTGGCGGTCACTGGCTTCCTCCTGGTGTCGAGGCTCGTCAATCGTCAGAGAGCCTAGCCCCACAAGGTGAAAAGCGAAGCTGCAAATCAAAGGTCAAAGCCGGCCCTCGTAGCGGATAATCACCCGTGTGCCCGGTCACGGGCGGCGCAACCGCCGACTAGCTCCCAGCTTCGCCGCGGCCGCAACGGGTTACGCGGCCACCGCCATGCTGGGTTCACCGGCGTGGGCCATGCCGACCGACACCGCCGACGCGCCGACCCCATGCTGGTCGGACCAGATCGCCGTCGCCGCCTCGCCGACGCAGGCCGCGGTCGGCCACCGCGCGGCGACCCTGGTGTTCAGCCTCGCCGGGGGCGCGGAGCCCTGCACGCTGACCGGGTACCCCGGGGTCGACTCGGGCGCGGGCGGGCCGCTCATACACGCCCAGCCCACGCTGCGCGGCTACATGGGAGGCCTGCCGGACGGCGCCGAGGTGCCGCCCACCGTCATCCTGTCCCTCTCCACCCAGGCACAGGCCATCGTTGAGGGCATCGCCATCGACGCCAACGGCGAGCCCTGCCCCACCTATACCGAGCTGCTGGTCAACCCGCCGGACACGACCGTGGTGCTGACCGTGCCGG
Organism: Mycobacterium sp. 852002-30065_SCH5024008; assembly: GCF_001665645.1. NCBI lineage: Bacteria > Bacillati > Actinomycetota > Actinomycetes > Mycobacteriales > Mycobacteriaceae > Mycobacterium > Mycobacterium sp. 852002-30065_SCH5024008. The sequence goes on from NZ_LZSZ01000095.1 coordinate 43,433, forward strand.
CCGCCATCGACGCCTGCGCGTTGCAGGTGCACCCCGTCACGCCCGTCTGAGTCACGTCACGACTCGACTTGCACCAAGCAGTAGACCCGCGGGGGCGTGGGGTAAGCGTTGGCCTTCGTCCCCGGCGGACATTGCGTTTCGTCGGCGCTGCCGTCAATGCGCTTGTCGACCTTGAATCTTGCGAAGCGTGCTTCAGCGCAATCGACCGGTGTCCACGTCGTCGTCTTACGCTGGTCGGTCCTCAGGTAGCAGAGCCCTTGTTTGAGGTTGGCGGCAAAACACAGTGTGTGGGATTCGTTGGTGAGGCGCGCGTAGAGAGAGTCGCCGCGCTTGTTGTCGGGGCACGTCGCCGTCGGCCCGCCTTTGGCGGCGAGCTCATAGGTCGCCACAGGATCACCACAGTCGGTCGGTTGGTTGAGCGAACCCATACCGACCTCGAATTCGGTGAAGCACTGACCGATTTCGGGCCACGCGGCTCTGGCCGACGGGGTTGGCTGGGCGGTCGTGTGCGCGCCACGATCGTCGTTCGACGCAACGCGCGCAGCGTGGAAGAAGAGGTTCAGCCCGCCC
>NZ_LZSZ01000096.1:0-844 GCF_001665645.1 Mycobacterium sp. 852002-30065_SCH5024008
GACGGCATACGAGCTGTAGCTCCGTCTCGTGGGCTCGGAGATGTGTATAAGAGACAGTACAGTTCCCCGACCACCCCCGCCGGAACCGGCCGCAACCACTGATCCAGCACAAACAACGCCGCACCCGCCACCGGCGACCCGATCGGCGGGGCACCCGTGCCCGGGGTCAACGGGGCACTCTTGGATGCCCACATCGTGGTCTCGGTCGGGCCGTAGACGTTGAGCATCACCCGTCCCGGCGCCCACCGCTCCACCACCTCAGCCGGACACGCCTCGGCGCCGATCACCAGCGCCGCCGCCCCCAAACCGTCTGTCGAGAGCACCCCCACAGCTGAGGGAGTCTGGGTGAGCACGCTGACCTGTTCGCTGATCAGCAAGGCGTGGAAGTCTTCGGCAGAGTGGGTTATCGCTTCGGGCACCACCACCAACCGGCCCCCATGAAACAGCGCTCCCCAGATCTCCCACACCGAAAAGTCAAACGCATACGAATGACACTGCGACCACACCTGCCCCGGCCCCAACCGCACACCAATCTCCAGCGAATCGAACAGCTGGGTCACGTTGTGGTGGGTAACAGCAACGCCTTTGGGCACCCCGGTGGTGCCCGAGGTATAGATAATGTGAGCCAGACCCTCCAGCGCCGGGCCCGGACCCGACAACGGTGTGCTGGGTTGAACATCGATGGCGGGGTCATCAATATCAATCACCCGCAGACCGTCGTACCCGTCGAGCCGCGAGCGCAGACCCGCCGTGGTGAGTACCGCGACAGGCGTGGCATCGGTGAGCATGAACCCGATCCGCGCTGTGGGCAGGCCCGGGTCGATCGGCACGTAGGCCGCCTCCG